>SIBK01000057.1 GCA_009695205.1 Pedosphaera sp.
GAAGACCAACCCGAAGACCAAACATAATACGAAGAGTTTCCGTAAGTGCTTACTCTCGGCCCGGGGCGGTCGAGAACGCCTCCACGCGATGATCTTCGCCAAACACCCTCAGCTCTTGGATCTATGAAACTCGAAAGGCGCGTCCTGGGCGGTTCCAGGGTCTCGCAGTTGCCGATTGAAAGCGGGGTGAATTCACCCCAACATGCGGGGAATTCCATGGCTACTCCTCTTTCGCGTCGTGACATCCTCAAGACCGCGCTCTCTGCGGGCGCCGGGGCTGTGTTGTCGGGTTGTGAAACCAATCCCCGCGGTTTCGCCCCAGCGAAGCCCCAGCGCATCCTGCAGGAAAACGCGCGGGCGGGAACCAGGGATTGGATGCTGACGCAACCCCGGATTGATCCGGCAACTCGATATCGATGTCCATGGATTGAGGGCTATTGTTCCCGCCAGAGCATCCGAGCCGGAGAATCACTCCGGTTCCATGTTAGCACTCGGCCGGCTTCCTCGTTTCGTATCGATCTTTACCGGATGGGTTGGTACGGGGGCATGGGGGGACGACTTGTGAAGCAGCTCGGACCGTTTCAGGCGATTGCCCAGCAGGATCCGCCGGTGGGGGAGAAGCGGCTGCGGGACTGTGACTGGCCGGCAGCCGCGGAACTGGTGATCCCCTCGGATTGGGTCAGTGGTGTCTATCTAGGCAAACTCACGGCGGAGAGTGAGGGATTGCAAAGCTATCTGGTGTTCGTGGTGCGGGACGATCGCAAGGCGGATTTTCTATTCCAGGTCAGCGACAACACGTGGCAGGCGTACAATCGGTGGCCGAATAATTTCGCCCTGTACGACGACGGCAAGGACTCCTGGTATTGGGGCGGTGGAGTTCAAGTGGGATTCAACCGTCCGTATGGAAAATACTGTCAGATCTTTGACGCACCGCTTTCGACCGGGTCGGGCGAGTTCCTCTTGTGGGAGTTCCCAACGGCCTTCTGGCTGGAACAACACGGTTACGACGTAACGTATATCTCCAATCTGGATACCCACGCGGACCCGGCCGGGCTGGGGCGGGCGCGGGGGATGCTGTCGGTTGGCCACGATGAATACTGGTCGTTGGAGATGTTTCAAAATGTGCAGCGGGCAATCGCCGGCGGATTGAACGTGGCGTTCCTTTCCGGGAACACCTGCTGTGGCAGGATCCGACACTCGCCCGACTCCCGCGGCGGACGGGACCGGGTGTTTGAACGGGTGGGCGTCTTCGGGCCGCCGGGCGGGACGCGAGACTTTGTTGCAATGAAATCGCTGCCGCACGTGCGGCCCTATGCGAACGAACTCGTGGGTGCCCATAGCACGGGACCGGTGACCGGAGGGGCCGACTGGATTTGTGCAAAACCGGATCATTGGCTGTTTGCGGGGACGGGAATGAAGACAGGCGACCGCATACCGGGTTTGGTGGGCTGGGAATGGCATGGAGATCCGGCTCCGATCCCGGGTCTGGAGATTGTGGCCACCGGTCCGGCTCAGGATGCTCCAGGAAAGCTAAACGGGGGAATCTATACAGCAACAATCTATCCGGGGCCGCGGGGAAACGTCGTTTTCAATGCGGCAACGATCTGGTGGGGGGATGGTTTGAGCGAGCCGCCTGGCTATGTCCGCCCTGCCGTGTATACGAAACCGGAAGGGCCGGATACTCGCGTGCAACGCATAACCGCCAATCTACTGGCCCGGATGAAGTCGGCGGCATAGCGAGGGGGGGTGTATCGGGAATAGTGTGGTGACCATCCGGCACTCGATTTCTTAGCAGCCCGGTATCCGTATCACGCGGATCGCAGAGCCCGCGGAGAGCGTCGTGCGTGGGGGAACGTCGACCAACCCGGTCGCAGCAGCCAGAGGAGATAGGGCATGGGAGGCCTGCACTCCGGCCAGATGCACCAAGCTGGCCCGGCAGAGATTGACCCGGACAAAATGACGGCGGGAATCCGGGTTGAGAATCGCCTCCGCTAGAACACCAGCTGAATCAGGGGGCAGTGGATCCGCCGCTCCCTGCACGGCAAGGAGGGTGGGAAGCACGAGCAGAAGTGTGGTGACAAACGCGGAAACCGGATTTCCAGGCACACCCAAAAGAATCCGTTCACCGAGGCGGCCATAGAAAAACGGTTTGCCGGGTTTCATCGCTATCCGCCAGAACTCGATGGATCCGCCCAAACCGACGAAAACGGATCGCACGAGATCGTGCTCGCCCACCGAGGCGCCCCCGGCTGTAACAACCAGGTCGGCCGCAGCCAGGGCTTCCGCCAGGGCTTCGGCAAGCATCCGAGGATCGTCGGGCACCCAAAGACGCTGGGTAATCTGGGCTCCAGTGGCCCGCAGGAGAGCTTCGAGCATCAGGGAATTGCTCTCGTATAGTTTGCCCGGTTCCAGAACCGTTCCGGCGGGCTGCAATTCGGAACCGGTTGCAATGATGGCAACCCGGGGTTCCCGGCGGACGTTGACGCCGGCCAAACCCAACGCGGCGAGCAGTCCGATGGCGGCTGGACCGATCCGGGTACCCTCAGCCAACACTTTCGTGCCCGCTTTTACATCCTCACCGCGAAATCGAACAAATTCCCAGGGTTTGACTGCAGCCCGGACAAGAATGCCAGACTCCGTCGCTTCCACGTCTTCCTGCATTATAACGCAGTCGGTCCCCGCTGGGAGGGGCGATCCGGTGAACACCCGAACACAATCGCCAGCGCTTGCACGTCCGGTGAAAATGTTGCCGGCTGCGACCGCTCCGATTCGCAGGAGCCGCACGGGCTGCTCCGAGCCGGCGCCTTGGGTGTCTTCAGCCCTCACGGCGTATCCGTCCATTGCCGAGTTGTCGAAGGGAGGCAGGTCAATCGTTGCGACGATTTCGGACGCAATGAAGCGCCCGTTGGCGGCTTGCAATGGGACAAATTCCACAGGCAGTCGCGGCAAATCCGCCAGCAACCGGTTCCGGGCCTCCTCCAATGTCCGCATTAGCTCCCAGGCGGTACTTTTGCCGCTTCGGATGTCCGCGGACGTAGGGAGAATTTCCAGATGAAGTAGGTGACGATACTGAGGATGGCGAACAGGACGCTCAGCAGCAACTGTCCACCGGATTCCAGCGTCGTCAGCAGCACCGAGATCGAGCCGGTCAAGACGGCGACACCATACAAGGTCCAGGCGGCCTGCTTCTGAGTAAGGCCCAACCCCAAAAGTTGGTGGTGCACGTGGTTCTTGTCAGCCTGAAAAATCGGGACACCCGTCAGCATTCGCGTGACCATCACGCGCGCAGTATCGAACAGCGGAAGTCCGAATAAGATCAGAGGCACCGAAATGAACGGACTCGCGCCGCCGCCGTAATCGTTGAACAGTGACAGGACACCAATGCACGCTAGAACCAGTCCAATGGTCAGGCTTCCGGAGTCTCCAAGAAAGATGCGGGCAGGCGAATAGTTATAGGGCAGAAAACCCAGACAGGCACCCGTCAGGGCAAGTGTGAGCAGGCCAAGGAGAATTTGGTTTGAAAAGATGTTGATCATCGCGAGCGACAGGGCGATGACCGCAGTCACTCCCGACACCAAGCCGTCAATGCCATCGAGCAGATTGATCGCGTTGGTTACACCGACGATCCAGAGGACGGTTACTCCGAGTGACAATATAGGATGCAAAACTAAAGGGGGTCCGAATGGGATGCTGAACTGGGAAATCCGGAACCCGAAACTCCACAGCAGGCACGCAATAGCGATCTGGAAAAGAAACTTCTGAACGGCATTGGCACCCCAGATGTCATCGTAGATTCCCAGGCACAGCATCAATGTGGCCCCCAACAGCAGGGAAAAAAACAAGATTTCATAGTTCTGAAACACTTTTGAAACCGGGTTGTGCAGGAGGTAAAGTCCGGCCCACGGCAGGCAAAAGCCGAAAAAAACGGCAATGCCTCCAAGCCGGGGCATGGGTTGGGTGTGAATCTTCCGAGCGCTCGGGAGGTCGACGGCACCCCAGGCATAAGCCAAGCGAATCGCCAGCGGTGTCAGCAGATACGAACCCACCGCCGAAAGCAAGAGCATCATCAGATACGTCTTATAGGAACTCATGAGTAGGCCCGTTCTGCGACCAGATCCTTGATCAAATCCCAGTAGCGTTGGACCATAACCAGTTCTGAGAATTCTGCATGAGCCCGCCGACGTCCAGCGGCACCGAGTTGAAGGCAATAGGCGTCATTCGAAAGCAATCTGTTGACGGCATCGGCCAGCCCGTCAGGGTTTGCGGGAGGCACCGTGAGTCCAGATATTCCGTCACCGCAAACGTATGGCACGCCCGATCGGAGCTGGCAAGCAATGACTGGTTTGCCGCAAGCCATGGCTTCGACCTGGACCAAGCCAAAAGCTTCATTGGGGCTGATGGAAGGAAACACGAAAACGTCGCACGCATGGAAGAACCGCGGCAAGTCCTTGTCTGAAATGTCACCCCAGAATCGAACACGATCCGTCACGCCCAATTCTCCCGCGAGCGCCCTGAGTTCGAATTCCAACGGACCCGTACCCACGAGCCAGAGGACTGCGGAGGGAAGCTGTTGCAAGGCAAGGAGCGCATACCGATGGCCCTTGTAGCCAACGAGGCGGCCGACATTCAGTAGGATCCGCCGGCCCCCCGCCTCCCTGCGGAGGCTCGCTACGCGGGCCCGCCCGTCGGCATCCAGCTCGAACCGGTCGAGATTCAACCCATAGGGGATCACCACGCATTTGCTTCCGAATTCTGGCAGATAAGACGAGTATTCCAGGTGATACGGAGTAGCAACCACGATCCGGGTCGCCCGGCGGAGGAGTGCCCGCTGCAGGGGCAGATAGAATCGGAGGGCAGCCTTCTGGCGGACGATGTCGCTGTGCCAGGAAAGGATAAGAGGCGTCCGTCGCGGCCCGAAGACGGCTGCCAAATCAGCCAGGGGATTCGGAAAATGCGCATGCCAAAGATCGGCACGAAAGCGACGGGTGGCGAAAGGGTAGCGCGGGGTGAGCGAGATGGACATCGCCTCACGCCAGCTCGCCAGCCGGTGGACTCGAACGCCGGCGAGGGTCTCATGAACGGTGCGAAAGGTCCGATTCGCCACGACGCAATCCACCTCCGCCCCCAGGCCCACGAACCCTTCGCACAGACTGCGGAGCAGCGTCTCGATGCCCCCCCTTTCAGGGGCGTAGAATTTTCCTAGTTCCAAAATCTTCACACGGAGCGCGGTGGCCATCCCGTGATGGCATAGGTCGCATGGGCCCGCTCGATGGCATCAGCGGGGCGGTCCCAGCGGAACTCACTGCGTGCATAGTCCGCACAAGTCTGGCGGGCAGGCAACTGAAGTTCGCCGTCGAGCACCGCCTCCAGTGCACGGGCCAGAGCCACGGTGCTCGCCGGCTCGAACAACAGGCGCTCGCCGAGAGGGCGGATCAACTCCGGGTTTGCACCCGCCGCGGAGGCCAAAACGGGGGTTCCACACGCGAGAGCCTCGGCGGTGGCAAGTCCAAATCCTTCCAGATCCAAAGCCGGCATGAGGACCGCGTCCGCCGCTCCATATAATCGCGGCAACTCGTCCTCGGCCACAAAACCGAGCATCCGGATCTGTCTGGATAATCCAGCCGCAGAAATTCGGGACTCCAGCTCTGTCTTCTGGTTTCCCTTTCCTGCGATCCAAAGCCTGGCATTCGGAAATCGCCCAACGACACTGGCGAATCCGTCCACCAAGTGGAGAAGGCCCATGCGGGGGTCGAGACGGCGGACGGCCAAGAAGAGGAAATCCCCCTCCGACAGACCGCGGTCGTGACGGATGGCCTCCCGGTGGGAGGGCGGGCAGAAGCGTTGGAAGTCCGCTCCCCCCCCGATGACCTCGGCAATGCGATGCAGTCCCGGGTGCCATGTCGAGATGCAGTTACGGGAGTATTCGCTGGCCACAAAAACATGGCGAGCGCCTTGGAGCGCCTTTCGTTCGACCCGCTGCATCTGCCGGACGGCGAGAGAATCAACGATTTTCCGTAGCAATGTTCTGGGGCGGGAGGTTACCGAATACCGATGCTCTAAAGCCCAGGGACCTTGAAGAATCATAACGAACGGGATGGTCGCCAAGGCTGGATCCAGATACGCGTGGTGGGAAAACACCAGGGTGGGCGCGGTGCTAGCTTCGAGTAATTCCCGAACGCACGTGTAAGCAGCGTGATTGGCGGCTCGGAAATTTTGAAGAAACCCGCCTCCGGCCTTTGGCAGGCGGTGGAGGGAGACGTTTTTCCGGATTTCCCGCGCCGGGAACTGATTGCCGGGATTGGGGAATACGGCATGGACCTCATGGCCGCGGCCGGCTAACAGCTCCGCCACCTCGGTCGCGTACCGATAACCACCGCCATCTATATCCGGCGAATAGCCGAGCGTTAGGAATAGAAAGCGCATCAGCGGGGAACCACCTCGTCGAGAACGCGGTCAAAATCTCGGAAGACCCGGTCCAGCGTGAAGCGGCCAGCGACCTTTTTCCGGCCTGCCCGGATCCAGGACTCGCGTCGGCCGGGGACCGTCATGAGTGTGTTCAACTCCTGCACATAGTCGGGGACATGACCTGGCGACAACATGGATCCGTCCACATTCTCCGTAATAATCTCGGGCACGCCGCCGGCCCGGGCTGCAATCACCGGGACACCCACGGCCATCGCCTCGATGATCACGCGGCCGAAGGGTTCCGGACGAATGGAGCAATGCAAGAGAACGTCCAGACTTGAAAGCGCGGTCACGATGTCGCTTTGGAAGGGCACAAACGAGACCCGGTTACCCAGTTTGGCTCGGCGGATTTCTTCCTTCAACGTTGCTTCGAATGGAGCGTCTTCGTTGAACGCCCGCCCGATGATGGCGAAATGGCCGGCGCGTCCCGCCTCCGACCACTGTCGGGCGATTTGCACAAACAAATCCTGCCCCTTCCACGCCGTGATGCGACCGACGATCCCAAACAGGGGTTCCCTGTCCGTCAACCGCAGCTGCTCGCGGAGAAGCCGCGACGACGACGCTTGATATCGGTCGAGCGGAATTCCATTGAAGATGGTTGTGATGCGTGCCGGGGACACTCCACCGTCCAGCAGTGCTCGACGTGCAGCGTCGGATACGGGAAGCAGGCGGGTGGCGGTGCTCTCGGCTCGCCGGACGAAGACCTTCCGCACCGCCCAGGAAAAGAAGTCCCGAGTCATCAGATCATTCACCCACCAAAGACTTGGAATTCCTCCCGCGCGGGCAGCCGCCCCGGCAGCGAAATGATCCTTGTTGGTGCAAGAGATGACGGCGTCAGGGCGAAACTCACTCAGAATCTCTCCGAGCCGGGTTTCGGCGTTCCGAAGTTCGCGCCATCCACGTAATTTAGCGAGCGGTTGAAAGCTCTGTCCCACCACGCGCAGTTCGTTGAGGACGGGAGCAAGTCCATAGGTGAAACACCGAACGCCAATTTTCTCGAGAGCGGCCCCGAGCGCGCTCCCCGGGGCGCAGGCAACCGCCACCTGCCACCGCTCCCGTGCCGCCGGTAGCCCCAGCAATTCCACGAGATTCACTTCCGCGCCACCCAGCACTTTGCTGACGTGGTCAACGAAGAGGAGTCGGCGTGGCTCTAGGGGTACTTTGATTTGCATCGGCGGGCCGGACGTTAGCGGGTGATCCCCCGGCGTGGGAAGTCCGCGATGGAATAACTCGCGTGTTTGATCTAGGGCTGGATGGGGCTTAAGGAGATAAAGGGGCAGCATTAAGTCATATTGCTCCGAGCATCACTCATTTGTTGGCCTACGTGAAAATCGGTAAATCGCGAACAATGCGAATCAGGAACACCCTACCCCATCGGGATGCACCCGTCCGAGCAGGACGCGTCAAAATTCCATTGCCAACATCGCCAGACGACGACAAACACACGGCCGCGATGAGTTCTTGCGCCAGTTCAACGCCCTCCGTCTTGCCCGTCAACTTGACCCAGCGACCGCGTCTTCCCGAGTGGTTAAAGGTGAATCTGCCCACCAGCAGCGCCTTTACGCGGACCCGCGCGCTGCTCGATGACCTCCGTCTACACACGGTTTGTGAAAGCGCCCGATGCCCCAACCACTGGGAATGCTGGAGCCGCGGAACCGCGACGTTCATGATCGCGGGGGATCGCTGCACTCGGGCCTGCGGGTTCTGTGCCGTCGCCACCGCCAAGCCCCTGCCGCTCGAAACGGACGAACCAAACCGCGTCGCCGACGCCACCCGCCGCATGGGCCTGAAGCACGTGGTGATTACGGCCGTCGCCCGCGATGATCTTGCCGACGGTGGGGCGCGGCACTTCCAGGAGACGATTCATGCGGTGCGCACGGCGAATCCGGGCATCGTCATTGAAGTGTTGACTCCGGACTTTCTCGAGAGTGACGCGGCGCTTGATCTTGTCCTCGGCGCTCGCCCAGACATTTTCAATCACAACCTCGAAACGATCCGCCGTCTGACGCCGTCTGTTCGTCACCGGGCAACCTACGATCGGTCTTTGCGGGTGTTGGGCAAAGCCCGCGCGAGGGGAGCTTATGGGCTGCACACGAAGTCGGGGCTGATGCTGGGGCTAGGTGAAAAGGAGGCGGAGGTTATGGAAGCGATGCGGGATTTGCGCGCGGTCGGCTGCGATATTCTCACGCTGGGCCAATACCTCCAACCCACGCTGAAACATCTACCCGTGGCCGAATTCGTTCGACCGGAACAATTCCAACGACTGCGTCGGATTGCGGAGGAGTTGGGATTTGTCCACGTAGCCAGTGGACCGCTCGTGCGAAGCTCGTATCACGCCGACGATTTTTCGCCGGCATGACGGCGAGCGATCCGGTGAAGCCTCGATTCAGACCTATTTAGACCCGTTTTTAGCGGGCCCCTTGAGGAGCGCTGCAAGGTTGTATTGGGTGTATCGGCAGTGGCTCGCAGGATTTGCATCATCCGCATTCGCCACCCAGAAATCGAGGGTGTCCGGACTAAACAGGACGCTGTGGATGTTGGAGGTCATGCAGACCGGGCGCGTCATGAGTTCGCGGGCCGAGGTAGCGTCAAATTTTCCGTGGCTGGCTTGCACGCGTTTGGCAAGTTCTTCATAGCGGTTGCCGGCGCTTAGCAGCACGGCGTCGTGAATTGCATGGGGCAGGCGGGGGTGGCTTTCACCCGGCCGGATAACCTCGAAGGTCGTGGGGGTCGCGGCGATGCCCACCGCGGTCTTATTGATCCCGTCGGCAATCACATAGTAATATTCGCAGGTCCGAGGTCCCTTGCGGAGGATTGCGAGCGCTTCGTCGAGTGTAGAGGCATTCTCCATGACTTCACGGACCAGTTGAGCCATCGGTTTGCCATCCCACTGACCCTCACCCTTACCCCCCATCTCGCCCATTGAGATGTGCTTTTCGTTCATGGCCGTGACACTTCCCACAAAGCCCGCGTAGCTGATGTTGACCCAGGCATTTCCCTGGTCGGGTTGATGGACAATCACGGTGGCATTCGGCTCGAGCCCGATCCCCTTCATATAATCCAGGACACGACCGTGATACATGTGCCCACCCTGAGTCGCATCGCCAAAGAGACAAAACCCAGAGCAATGGAAGAGTTCGGGGAAAAAGTTGGCCAGCCGCAATTCCTCACGATCGTGACCACTCGCCTTTGCGAGCGCATCCATTTCACGTAGATACCGATCGCCGATGAACGGTTCGATCCGTGCCTGACAGTCCTCGATTTCGCCAAAAAACCAATGCCCCTTTTCAAAGGAGCTGCCGACGCCGACTCCATAAAGAACCCGGCTCACGAGGTCTTTCACCTGCCGTTTCATGAGTTTCCCGTGCTGTTCCCCCATCTCCTCCGGGGTGCCCTTTAGAAACAGAACACGGGTTCCATCCTGATTTTCCAGGCGCCCCAGACCGTGCGAAGCCACCACCGCGCGCTCACCCGTGGCGGGGCCGAGGAGTGTCACTTGTGTCGTCAACACCGACAGTGCGGCAGGAAAAAACTTCTTGAGATGAGACAGGGCTACCCGCTCAACCTTCGCTCCAGTGGGCGTCGAGAGTTGCCAAACATCCTTTGGCACAGCGGGTTGCAATCGCAGGTTACGAAACGCGACAGCGGCGTCGAGGCCCTTGCCGTCGGCGTAGCCAATTTGAACAGGAAGACCGTCGCGCTCACGAACCCAAAAGGTGATTGACCCGGACGGCAGTTCCTTGATGAGAGCCCGCGCCTGGGGCATCACCATGGCGCGCAATACGGAGCATCGTTCACCCGCGACCTCCGTCCCGGGCATCGACTCCACCTGAAACAACAGCGGCACCATCGCCAACTGCTCCCGCGGTATCATCAGGCTGATCGGATCCAGAACGCTCGTATCGATCTTTCCAGGAGCGGTCCTGTATAGGGCCATCCCTGGAACACCGCGAAGTCCGAAGTTTTTCCCGGGTTTCCAAATCCACAGCTCCTGGTGATCACGCCCGATCTCAAACGTCTGCTTCTCGATCTCGGTTTTGACCCGCAGCAAATCCGGGGCTTGCACCATCACTTCGGCCCTGCGACCCGCAAGTTCTTTCGGCAACCCCTCTTGCCGGACCACTTCAAGAGTCGCCGTCAGCGTCTGAGTGTTGGTGGGATCGAACAGTCCCGCCACCCGTTGCAGCATTGTCGCCAGTGCCTCCGTTGGACTGCCGCCTGCGTCCGCACCCGACAGCGGTCCGACCCAAAGCAGGAGAGCGGTGAAAAATAATCCGGGAGAACGGTAACACATGGGAAGAATATTGAGGAATGGATTGAGCTAGAACCGGCCTGTCAACTCGACACCGAAGATCATTGGGTCACCCGGGGTGCCAACAAAGAATCCTCTCGGGGCGTTCGCTCTCGGGCCGAGGTCGAGTGCATTCGCGTAGTACTTCTTATCCAGCAGGTTGCGGCCGAAGAGAGCAATTCCGACCTTCTTATAGTCGAATCCAATCCGGGCATTCAAAAGGGCGTAGGCCGGTTGCTTGACCGTGTTGGCCTCGTCAAACCAATACGCACCGATACCCGTGACGCCGACACTCGCGTAACCTCCGCAATCATGCCGAACCGTAATCGTGCTGGAGACCGTGAACTCAGGCACGAAATTGATCGTGTTCCCGTCGAAATTGACCCCGTTGGGATCCGTGAACTTATCGAATTCCGCATGCGTGTATCCCAGGGCTGTCGTCCAATCGAAGTATTTACACGGCTTCCAGGATAGGTCGAGTTCGGCTCCGGTGGCAATCGCGCGGTGCGCGTTCAGCACCTGATAGTCCAGGCCGTTTCGATTCGGGACGGGACGGTACACCTGATAGTCGTCCGTCGCGATCATATAGCCCAGGGCACTGGCCAGCAGTTTTCCGTCGAGGAACCGTGTGGACAACCCCACCTCGTAGTGCTGGGATTCCGCGGCATCGTACCGTGCCTTCGCCGGGTTGTCCTGCGATGGACTGAATCCGCCGGGCTGAAAGCCGCTCGCTGCGCTAAACCAGCCGGTGGCCGCCGGGCAAAAGCGGTATGCAATGGCGGCGCGCGGCTGGACGGAATTGAAATCGTGGCTGGCCTCGTAGGCCAAATCGTTATAAGGCGGCGGAGCCAGGGGATTTGTGTGACGCCGCTTAATCTCCCGTTGCTCGCTCTCAAGGCGCAGGCCGGCCGTCACGTCAAGCTTCTCACGAAAGGTATACGTCCCGGACCCAAACAGGGCTAGGTCGCGGGCGCTGTCCCGGAAATAGGTGTTGTCGGTCACTCCAGCCGGGATCGGAGCTTGGAAAACCAGCGCCGCCGCCGGACCGAAGATCTGGCCCAAATCGGTCTCCACCGTGCGGTCACTGAAGAAGGCGCCCGCATTCCACCGTATGTTTCGTGTCGCGTCTTCGAGGGATTGCAGGCGCAACTCCTGAGTCCATTGGCCCAGGTCCGGACTCGTGTATCCGGTGAGGGCTGGAATGGGAACTGCCACCGGAGAAAAGTATTCGGCGTAATCAAAGTCCCCGTGAAGCTCCTGGCGCCAATCACGGCGGGTGGTCACAGAGATCAATTTTGCCCACGTGCCCGTCCAGGCACCTCGCAGCGAGTAGGTATGTGAATCCATCTGGTTCGATCCGGACTGATCCATTTTGAGATCAAAGATATCCCCCGGTGCAGCGATGGGTCTGGACACCACTGTTCCATCGCGAAACCGCTCGATGCTTCCGGTGAACGTAAAGTCCAGGGTCTCGGTTGGCACCCAACGAACTTGCAACCGTCCCGCCAACGCATCGCGGTCGTCGGGATGTCCTCCCGTCAGTAGGTTTTCAAAATAGCCATCACGACGCTGATACAGGCCGCTCACTCCAACGAAGAGGTGATCCTTGACCACCGGGCCGCTTACGCCAGCGTCAAGAGTAACCGCGTTATAGTTTCCGTAACGGAATAAGCCGCGTCCACGAAGTTCGTTGCTGGGCAGATCGGTCAGAAGATTGATCACGCCACCGGGTCGGCTCGCCCCGTAGAGAGTCCCCTGGGGACCCCGAAGGAATTCGCCACTCTGGATCCCATAGAGAGAGATGCTTCGTGACCACAGGTCATTGTACGGGACGTCGTCCACGTAGATCGCCACCGCAGACTCCCCATAGGAGAAGTTGTTTTCCCGGAGGCCGCGCAAACTGAACCGAGGGATCCGGTCCCCGTTGGCGTCAAAGCTCGTGAGGTTGGGTGCCACGGCGGTGAAATCCCGCGGAGAGCTGATCTGGGTATTCCGGAAGGCCTCTGAGTCCAATCGCGTGGTGGCTAGATCGAGTAAGGTTCCACCCGAAGAGATGACCATTTTGCCGACCCGATAGGGTTGATCCTCGGTCGGGGTAGCGGAATTTTGGGCGAGAAGGCCGGAGTATCTGGGCGCGGCAAGCGCACAAAGCACTGCCGCTCGAATGACAAATCGGGAAGTAACAACGTTCATCGTGTCGATCCGACCCTAAAATATCCCGTAGGACAACTTGTTTTCGCTAGCTGCTGGCACTTGCAATAATCCCAATTTGTTGCAGCCTATTCGTTCGATGCTCATGAACGCCTTGCCTGTCATCTTTCTCACCGCCGTCGCCACGTTTCTGGCTTCATCACCCACTCAGGCACTGGATTGGGGACAATGGCGCGGTCCGCTTCGAAACGATATCTCTGTCGAAAAGGGTCTGCTGAAAGCCTGGCCCGCCTCAGGACCCCGGAAGTTGTGGCAGTTTGAGAACGCCGGACTGGGTTACGCCGGATTTTCCCTGGTGGCGGCCCGGCTTTACACCTGCGGCGCGCGCGACAAGACCGAGATGGTAATCGCCATTGATATCCAGACTGGCAAGGAAGTTTGGGCGACTCCTTTGGGCGAGCGCTATCCGAATAATTGGGGCGATGGACCGCGGAGCACCCCGACCGTGGATGGAGACTACGTCTTTGCATTGGGCGCAAAAGGAGTCCTGGCCTGCCTCCAGGTCGCGGATGGAAAACCGGTCTGGCAGACGTCCATGATCGAACTGGGCGGGAAAGTTCCCGGGTGGGGCTACTGCGAGTCTCCCCTGGTGGATGGGGATCAAGTGGTGTGCACTCCGGGCGGCGAAAAGGGAGCCATCGTTGCTCTCGACAAGCGGACCGGCAAGGTTCGCTGGCAAACGACGGAATTCACCGACGGAGCCCAATATCCGTCGATCGTGCCTGCGACGATCCGAGGGGTTCCCCAATATGTGCAATTGACGGCGAACAACATTGTTGGCGTGGGTCCGACGGACGGCAAGGTTCTCTGGAAGACGGGCTTCACGGGTCGCGTCGCGGTGATCCCCACGCCGATCGTGGCTGGAGATCAAGTGTATGTGAGTGCCGGCTATGGCGCCGGGTGCAAATCCGTGAAACTCGGCGACGACGGACAACCCGTCCTACTGTACGAAAACAAGGTCATGAAGAACCATCATGGAGGCGTAATTCTATACGGTGACCATCTATATGGGCATTCGGACAGCACGGGATGGGTTTGCCAGGATTTTAAGACGGGTGCCGAGGTGTGGCTATCGAAGAATCTCGGCAAAGGGGCCGTGACGTGTGCCGACGGAATGCTTTACATGATTTCTGAGGAGGACGGGACGGTGGTGTTGATCGATGCGTCACCCAAAGGCTGGACCGAGCACGGTCGATTCCAATTGACGCCCCAAACAACCCAACGAAAGCCTCAGGGCCGAATTTGGACTCACCCAGTGGTTAGCGGCGGAAAACTATTCCTCCGTGATCAGGAATTATTGTCGTGTTTTGATGTTCAATCGAAATAGTGATTCGGAGAGGACTTCGCATTCCATGTTTGAGTCTGGCTATTTCTTCCGGTAGGGTATGATGAGATGCACCTCGCCGCACGATTAACGCGCTTAGCGTCATCGAGATTGATCACGGTTCTGAGTCTTTTGCTGAGCTCGGCATCGGCGACCTCGGCTGCGGTATGGAATGGCAGTGCTGGGAATGGCTCGTGGCACGACGCCCTCAATTGGTCCAATCGATCTGTGCCTGCGGAGGAGGACGATGTTATTATCCAGGAATCTTCGGGACCCATCCGCATTAGCGAGTCTGCGCAATGCCGGGGATTGTCACTGATGTCCTCCGGACCCTTGCGTGTCGAGGGTCCCGGGGCTGGGCTTATCATAACGGGTCTCGCAGATCTTCGCAACGTTCTTCTAACGGTTGCGAATGGTGGACGAGTGAATTTTCGGGGATCGGTGGCGTTGTCCCTGTCGATTCCGGGTGAGTTTGGAATCACTGTGGACGGAGCTACCAGCTCGGTGATGCTGACGAATCTGATCAAACCGGTCTTCAGTAGTCGAGAGGCTCGCCTTCGACTCTCTGCAAGCCGGGGCGGAACGATTGCAGCAAGTCGCCTGACGGAACTGAAGGGGCCGACGGATCTGGTGGTGCGGGATCCGGAAAGTGTGTTGGAGATGGGATATCTCCAGATCATGAATGGGGGATCGATCTCGGTTGAAGACAGGGGTCGCGGCTTTTTTAGCGGACTAGTAGTGGTTACAGGGACCCGGCTTTCAGCAAGGAACGGGGGACTGCTTCGCCTTGGTGTTTTGGGAGATTATTCGGCTGGAGACGAGCGAGGGGCGCAGGTCTTGTGGGAGGCAGCGGGAGAGGGGAGCTTCTTGGATGTGCCCAACTTGGTATCGGCTACTGGACAACGTGGAGGTGGATCCTGGGTGGTTCGCGCGAGCGATCACGGTCGGATTCGTGTTCCAAATTTGCATAAGATTATCCAGGGGAGAACCGAGCTGCGGGCGGATTCAGGCGGTTTGCTCGAATTGATCGGGTTACGCCGATTTTTTACCCTCGATGAAGCCTCGTTCATTGACGGTCGAGCTGGGGGGCATATCACGTTGACCACGCCGATCATGGTGCGTGGGCCCGGGGTTTTCGGAGTGAAACTGGAGGATGATTTTGTTTTACCCGACTTGCGTGGCACCACCAATTCCATGCAGCTGCTGGCCCGGTATCCGGGTCTATACTCCGTCGGGTTTCGAACCAACCTCCTGGATGGACGTTGGCGCCGGCTGGCGGAGACATCGGTGATTGACGGTGAATCAACTCTGCCGCTTTCGGCCGCGATCGATTCCGGCTATGAGCTTCGGGCATCGCGTCTCGAATCACCGTGGGTGCGGCTCACGGTGGAAGCCGAACCCGGGAGTGGACCCTTTCTCGACCTTTTGGGAGATTCATTCACACGGTACATGATTGAGCACAGCAAGGATCTCCAGCCTCCGGCCGTGTTTGCGCCTTTGGCTGCGGTGGGGCCAGGCAATGAGGGCTACCGGCTTCCGCTCGATCCGTCGGTGGACACCGGCTTTTTTCGAGTCCGCCCCGCTTGCCAGACCAACTCGGACGGTTCGTGTATTCCCATGGCCCATTCGGAGGCGAACCGGTTGACGTATCTCGATATCGACGACCCGTATTATGTGGGAACCCGTTTTCCTAAATTGGTGACGCCACAATGGGTTGGGGAAGAGGGAGTGGACGCGGTGGTGTTGCTGGGGATCGATGATTTGGCCAACGACTCCGCAGCCTTCGAAGCCTACCTGCGGCCCATTGCCACTCGCTTGCAAAAGATCGATGGAAAGGCACCCATAACGCTATTCTGCAATCAAACCGCAACCAATGATCCGCAGCTAAAAGTCTGGCTTTCCCAGGGATTTGGTTTGGAAGCGCATTCTATAGTGCACCTCTGCCCGATACTCCAGAATGGAAGCTTTGATGTGGCTTCAAACAATTTTCATGGGAGCGTCGACATGGTGTTCGGTATTCCGGGAAATCGCCCGTCAACGTTCCGGATTCCCTGCTGCGACGGTCAAAGCTCGGCGAGCCCACGAGTCTTTGCCGAACTCCTCCGTAAGAAATCCGCCCTGGGCCATTTCCTCGAAGCGGATTCCTCCATCGTCAATTTCCCCACTTCCGCCGATCGTGAAATTTCGGATGAGTTGACGCTCGACGACGACGGTGTTCCCCGGTTTCAAAAATATCGTGTGAGTCCGTCCCATGCGACGACGACTGAGAACTACCCTTTCCCGTTCGCACTCGGAAACCGGTGCTGGGAATTTCCCATCTCCCCTCCGTCGGATTTTCAGGGATGGTATCAATATGGCAATGCCAGCCCAGTCACTGCGACCGATTGGCAAGCGGGACTGGCAATCTCGGTACGGAAACAAGGACTGTTCACACTCCTTTTTCATCGTAAGACTTGGTCCAGTCGCGCTCAGATCCTCGCCCTAATTGATCATGCCGACAGCACCTACGGACGCCGGATTCGATTCCTGACCTTTCGTCAAGCGGTCGACCGGCTGACATCGTACGCGCTGGGAGGGGAAGCGATGCGCGCGCCGGATGGAGGTGACAATGGCGTTCGGCTGATCGATCTGGATGGGGACGGATTCCTGGATGTTGTGATCGGCAATGGGCATGTAAGACAGACCCGCCGGTGGATTCCGAGCTTGGGTTTGTGGCGAACCTCCCCGTTCCCGGTTTCGCTCGTGCTGGATTCGACTTCCACGGCAGATCCGTCCTTACGCTTTGCCGTGTTAACCCCAGACCAAAGGCCGACGCTATTTTCACTGGGACCGGACCGACGAACGGCCTGGCATTTCGACGGGGAAGGTTGGATTGAACAACCGACCTGGATCGCTGGTTTGGAAGCGGGCGACGCGCCGATTCTGGCGGGTGTCGGTGATAGGGATCGGGGCGTGCGATTCCGGGATGTTGACCACGACGGTCGCGCCGAGTGTCTCATCGCCAACGACACGATGCAGGCGATCTTCCAATGGAATCCGGATGAATTCCGCTGGCATCGAATGTCCATCGACCTCCCGCCGGGGGCCGCCTTCGTCAACGCTGCGGGCGAGGACAACGGTCTCCGATTTGTCGATGTGAACCGGGACGGTTTCGATGACGTTCTATTTTCGCACGAGACGGCCTATGGATTGTATATATATAACCCGCCGTCCGGGACAAATGCTCCGACGGGGTGGAGTCGGCCTATTCTGGCGGCACGGCGGGACCAGAAGCCAGCGCCGAAAGTCACCATTCCCGCGTTCGTCCAGGCGGGTCCATTTCGGAACAGCGGCGCCTGGTTCAGCCGGCGTACGCTGTGGCTGCAAAGTGAGGTGACCACCGGCAAACCTGGGGCCGTGGATCAGCGGACCTTTGACTCATTATTGAATGCGGGTCCGTGATGGCAGTTGTCCTTTGAGGCCCAGCTCACTCAAAGGCCGAGCAATTCCTCCATTTATTTGCACCAAAACAATCGGGAGCCGCTATTTCGGCTCTGGCAATTGGATGTCGACGTGTGCCGCCATCTTTGTTCACTCGAACGCGGGCAGGCAGCATCCGAGACTTATCGGCAGTTATCGAGAAGTTGGTCGAGGCGTTTGGCGGAGACGGGCACGGCGGTGCCGAGCTCTTGAGCAAAGAGAGACACTTTGAATTCCTCTATCATCCAGCGGAATTTGCTCACGGCTTCCGGCGCAGCGCTTGAACCGGGAGCTGCTCGCAAAACATTATCCAAAGCCTCCACATAGGGACGAAGCTGGCGCATCCGTTCTTGATCCTTGGCGGGGTTGAGCGCGGCGCGTTCGGCGCGGATGAGCAACGCCTTGAGGTAGCGGGGCAACTGCTCCAGCCGTTCATGAGGGGTATGGTCGAGGAAATATAATGGCACGAGGCGGTCGAGTTCGGTGGCAAGCGGGTTCGGCGACGGTGGCGTGGCAGGTAACCCCAGCTGCCGGAAGTCGGTGAGGGTCCGCGTGATCTTGGCCGGACCGGGCGGCGCTGCGGGAGCACTGAGTTTGCGCTGGATCTGTTGGCGAATTTCCAGAATCCGGCCGAGTAGATCGAGAAACGCCGGAGTGAGGGTGCGGAGCTTTTCGCGCACCGCCGCGACCGTGGACTGGAATTGTGCGGCAACGAGTCGGGGGAAAGGCTCGACAGGGTACAGGTGCCGCTGAAGGTGGCGCAGGGCCGAGGATTGAAACTCGGATAGAGCGGCTGGGCCGCCGAATGCAGATTCAAATCGACTGAGGATGCGAAAGTCTTTTTCTGTCCAGGCAAGGTCCTTGTGCAGCGCGAGCTCAAGGAGCCGGTGCAGGGGCGGTAGTCCGGCCTGTCGCGCGGCTTCCGGGGTGCGGAAAAGGCGAAGGTTCACGTGCTTCTCTTCGAGGGCTAGTCCTGGCCATGCCTGCACGGGAGGTCGGCCGGGTTCTTCTAAAGTGACATGTTCCGGATGGTCCTGGAAATTCCAACCCGTCAACCCGAATCGTTCCCATTGCCGTGCCGCACGATTCCATCCGGATGAATCCTGCTGACTGTGGACCGGGGTGGACTGAAGCTTACGCTTCAACACCTCAAGATCCCGCCCGGCAGCGAGGGTCTTTCGGTCGTGTCCTACGATTTCAATGCGAGGACGGAGGTGGGCTGGAAGGGCATCTTCAGACCAGGCGGACGCCGCCACTTCCACGCCGTAGCGTTGCCGGAGAAACCGGGCAAGTTCAGGCAGCAAGGTCGGGCCGGTCGGCCGAAAATCCCGAACGATCTCCTCAACCTTCGGAGGGAAAGGCATAAGATCCCGGCGGAGCGCCTTGGGAAGTGCCCGCAGGAGTTCAGTAATCTGTTCGGCACGGAGTCCGGGCACAGCCCAGTCGAGACTGGACGGCAGCACACAGTGCGCAAGCCCGGCAGGCAATTGCACGGTAACGCCGTCGTGCTCTTCTCCGGGCGAATAGGCGTAGGACAGAGTGAGTTCTTGGCCCTGTATGGACACGGAATCCGGAAAGGCGGTGGCGTCAAATTTCAGGGAGCTGTCCCCGGCAAGATCTCCTTCGTTGGCGCAGAGTGATTCTGGCGGAACGGGCCCTCCAAGCAGACGACGGAATTCGTGGAGCGATGAACACTCGCGGATGCGTGCCGCGTAAAATCGGAACAGGGCTTCATCTGGATCGAGAAGATCATGATGGCGGACGCGTGTTTGCCAGTGTTCGATTTTTTCCAGGATGCGGCGGTTGAATTCGAGGAAGTGGAATTCCAGCGGCAGCGGGCGTTCTTCTGCGGGCAGCGCGGAGAGCAGGTCCCGGCTGGATGGACTCCGTGAAGAGGTATGCCGTAATTCATCGCCTCCGTCCTCAGGGCGCGGGAATAACTGTTCCTCGACCAGCGCCGAGCGAATAAAGATCGCCGTGGCTTCAGCGGAGTCAACGTTTCCAAAGGATGCTTTGCGTCGGTGGACTTCCAGACCGTGGACGGTGAGAGTTTCATTTACCAACACCCGCCCAGCGGTCGCGCTCCAGTGCGGATGCGTGCGGGTGATTTTGCAAAGATGCGGCAAGAGTTCCACGATCCACAGCGGATCGATTCCAGCGCCGGTCCGGGCGAACGTCTGCGACGTCTCGACGATTTCGCCCGTGACGATCCACGTGGGTTGTGACGGCTTTTTGGTGGAAACCGAGTCTTTCTTGGGAGCGGAGGCGGTTTTGCGAGCGGGCTCGGGCCGTTGAAACAAACTGGAGCCCGGGAAGAGCATCACGGTTCGGTTCCCGGCGGTTTGATATTGATTACGTTCCGTCCGAACAGATACCTGGGCGGGTAAACCGACGAGGATCGATCGATGGATGGCCTCGTAGGACGCCTTTTCGTCGCGGCGCGGAAGGGCGCCCAAATCGTCAAGAGCTCCCGTTAGTTGAGCGTGAAGATCCTGCCACTCCCGCATCCGCAGATAGGAAAGGAACCGCGACTTGCAGAACTTGCGTCGTTGATTTTGCGTTCGGAGAGTTTCCCATTCATCATGCACGGCGTTCCAAAGATTGAGCAGGCCGAGGAAATCAGAACGTATATCGGCAAATCGTTTATGGGCGGCGTCCGCGGCGTCGCGATGTTCGAGGGGACGTTCCCGGGGATCCTGGATGCTGAGGCCCGCGGCGATGATGAGGAGTTCGCGGGTAGAGTGTTCCTGCTGGGATTGGAGCAGCATTCGGCCGAGCGTCGGATCGATGGGAAGCCGCGCGAGGTCACGGCCCAGATCGGTCAATTCGCGGGCGTCGTCGAGCGCCCCCAACTCCTGGAGCAGCGTGTAGCCCGTTTGGATCGCTGCGGGCGAGGGCGGATTGAGGAACGGAAAGGTTTCGATGTCGCCCAGGTGGAAGGCCTTCATTCGCAGAATGACCTCTGCGAGATTCGCCCGCTGGATCTCCGGCTGTGTAAAGGGAGGTCGCTCACTGAAATCCGCTTCGGAATATAACCGAATACACACGCCCGCTTCGACGCGTCCCGCCCGACCCTTTCGCTGATTGGCACTGCTCTGTGAAACGGGCTCGACCGGCAATCGCCGGGTGCGAGTGCGCGGATTGTACCGGCTGATTCGCGCGAGTCCGGAGTCGATGACAAAGCGGATGCCGGGAATGGTGAGCGACGTTTCGGCAATGTTTGTAGCAATGACGATTTTACGACGGGAAGCGGGAGAGAACACCCGCTGCTGGTCTCCTGTGCTTAACCGACCGAACAGGGGAATCACCTCGACCTCGCCGCGCCATTGCCCTTCGAGCATGTCCGCGGTTTCACGAATGTCCCGCTCGCCCGGCATGAAGATCAGGACATCGCCATCGTCGGAATCGCGTAAAATATCACCCGTCGCTCGCACGGCTGCGTCAATGAAAGTGAGGTCGCCGTTCTCCTCGGCCGCTTCATCCACCGGGGAATAAATCGTCTCGACCGGATACATCCGTCCGGAGACTTCGAGGATGGGTGCATTGTTGAAGGCCCGGGAGAACGCATCGGTATCGATGGTGGCGGAGGTAATCACCAGCTTGAGATCCGTTCGCCGGGCGAGGAGGCCCTTGACATAACCCAGGAGGAAATCGATGTTCAGATTTCGCTCGTGGGCTTCGTCAATGATGAGGGCATTATAGGCCGACAACAGTGGGTCGCCCTGCGTTTCAGCGAGCAAAATGCCGTCGGTCATTAGCTTGATATAGGTATCGTCTCCGGAACGATCGTCGAACCGGATCTGACAACCGACCTCCCGACCCCAATTCACGTTGAGTTCTTCGGCGATGCGTTTGGAGATCGACAAGGCAGCCACGCGTCGGGGCTGCGTGCAGCCGATCATTGCCTCGATTCCCAGACCGGCTTCGAGGCACATTTTCGGGATCTGCGTGGTTTTCCCAGATCCCGTTTCACCGGCGATGATCAGCACCGGGTTCGCCTTGATCGCGGCAATGATTTCCCCCCGTGCCGCGGTGATCGGCAGATCCGGCGGGTACGAAGGGTGGGGAACGCGTTGCCGGCGGCGTTCGCAACGGGCGTTGGATTCCCGCGCTTCCTTCAGCAGGCGATCGAGCAAAACGTTCTGGGCGCCTCTGGATTGCGGGTCGCGCAACAACCGGACCAGACGCGACCCGAGCCGAACCCAATCGGGCAGCAGGCAGCGTGGCAAAAGGTCTTTCAGTTCCTGGATCCGCGGATCGTCCATACCGGAGCCCACCAGAATGGCCGAAAAACCTGGGTTGGGGAAACTTTCAAATTCGGGTGGGCCATTGTACGGGCTCGGGGCCTGGGTACCAGCGTTTTGGACCGCTCGATCAACGTAGCTTGGGGGAATCCTCTCCTCGGGGCAGAACTTTGATCGTCCCCTCACCCGAGATCCACGCCAGGCAAACAAATTCGAGTTCAGCTCAAAATGGCCAAACTCCGAGGCAAATGCCCAGTTCCGCATCGCCTTCGTAGGGCCTTCCAGCTCAGTGTGTCGCATGCCAAAACTAAGTCACCTGGATGCCCAAAGTGAAGCCCGCATGGTCGATGTCTCCGAAAAGGTAGTCTCAGTTCGGGAAGCGATAGCCCAAGGAGAAATTCGCCTGGCGTCGGAAACCCTCGCCTTAATCCAGGCCGATCGCGTCGCCAAGGGTAACGTCCTTGCAACGGCTCGTCTCGCAGGAATCCTTGCCGCCAAAAAAACCGGCTCTCTCATCCCGCTTTGCCACCCGCTCGCGATCACCCATTGCGAAGTTCGATTCGAATTCCCTGCCTCCGGCGACCGCATTCTCATCCGAGCCAGCGCCAAGATCACCGCTCAAACCGGAGTCGAGATGGAGGCTCTGACGGCGGTCGCCATCGCCGCCCTCACTATCTACGATATGTGCAAGGCCGTGGACCACCACATGGTCGTCAGCGAGGTGAAACTGATCTCCAAGACCAAAAGGCCAGTGGCCCCGGACACCACCCCCTCCGGAGCTCGGACACGATCAAAGCCGCCCTCGGCCTGAAAGTGTCGCCGCAACCACTCCGGACCCGCGTCATCAGTCGTGAAATTGTGAAAAAGCACATTACTATTGACTGACCCCATTTTTGGCATTTTGGAAGCTTGACCCGCAGGGCAGTATTTTGCTCAATAATTCAATGTTTTCGGCGGGCAATGATGTCAAAGTAGTCGTCTTCGTACGGGGCCGTCTGGCCGCCGCGGGGATTCGTTGCCCTTGAAACGAATTGGACCAAAAACCCCACGGCTGGCGACGGCCGTGGGATTTTTTTATTGCCCCGTCCGGAGTTGGCCCCAACTAGTAAAATAACGATGAGCACAGCAACGAAAAAGACGAAGAAAACCACTGCCCCACCCGCCAAGTCCGCATCGGCCGCCCCAGGACCCGTAATGTTTGGCCGGGATATTTTTATCGAAGCCCTCGAACGCGAGGGGGTCGAGGTGATCTTTGCGTACCCCGGCGGTGCCAGCATGGAGCTGCATCAGTCCCTCACCCGCTCCAAGATCCGCACCATCCTGCCTCGCCATGAACAAGGTGGGAGTTTCGCCGCGGAAGGTTACGCCCGCGTCACAGGCAAGGCCGGCGTCTGCATGGCCACGAGCGGCCCTGGCGCTACCAATTTGGTCACAGCGATTGCGGACGCCTTCATGGATTCATGTCCACTGATTGCCATATCCGGCCAGGTCGCCCAGGCCATGATCGGCCGCGGCGCCTTCCAGGAGACCGATATGATCGGCGTCACAATGCCCATCGTGAAACACTCGTACCTGATCACGGACGTCAACGATATTCCCCGGATCGTGAAGGAGGCCTTCTACATTGCGCAAAGTGGCCGGCCAGGGCCCGTCGTGATTGATTTCCCAAAGAATCTGCAACAGGCAAAAACCCAGCCCCGATGGCCAACCTTGGAGGAGGTCAAACGCGGCCTTCGCGGCTACACCGATGCCGTCCGCGCCGACGACATCGAACTCAACGAAATCATCGGACTGATCGACAAATCGGAACGACCCGTCCTCTACTGCGGCGGTGGGATTATCACTTCCGAAGCGGCCGGAGAGCTCAAGAAGTTTGCAGAAGCAACCCAGATTCCGGTGACCACGACGCTCATGGGCCTGGGCGGCTTCCCCGAGACTCATCCTCTCTCCCTGCGATGGCTCGGAATGCACGGCTCGGCCGTCGCCAACTGGGCCGTCAGCGGCGAATTCAAGCTCCGGAAGACCCCGTCTGAACCCCTGGTGAAGTTGAAGGAGGGCGCCGATTTGCTCCTGGCCTTCGGAGTGCGTTTCGATGATCGCGTTACGGGCAAATTTGAAGAGTTCTGCAAAAACGGCACGATCGTTCATATCGACATCGACGCCTCGGAGCACAATAAGAATAAGCGGGCACATCTCACCGTCCACGGGGACATCCGAGATGCCTTAACCCGCCTCAATGCCCTCGTCTCCAAACGTCCCGTCACCCGGAAAATCACTGGCTGGCACCAGCAGATCGCTGAATGGGGGAAAAAGGCCTCGTTCCACTACGAAATCACACCCGAGATCGCCCAATCCGACCATGTGAAGGATCATATGAAGGGCCACGAGAACGAGGTCATACTTCCTCAGATGGTGATCGAGCTGCTGTACGAACTCACCCACGGCGACGCCATCATCACCACCGGCGTCGGCCAACACCAGATGTGGGCCGGCCAGTGGTACAAGTATACTCAACCGCGCACTCTCATCACGAGTGCCGGCCTCGGTTCAATGGGCTACGGATTCCCCGCAGCGCTGGGCGCCAAAGTGGCCAGACCGGACAAACAAGTTATCGACATCGACGGCGACGGCTCGTTCCTGATGAACATCCAGGAATTGGCAACCGCTCATGTCGAAAAAATAGCCGCCAAGGCGATCATTCTTAACAACCAGCACCTCGGGATGGTTGTGCAATGGGAGGATAACTTTTTCGCGGGCAATCGCGGGCACACCTACCTCGGCAATCCCGACGACCGCCGGCAGGTTTACCCCGACTATGTCAAGGTCTGCACCAGTTTCAATGTGCCGTGCGAGCGAGTGATTTATCGCAAGGACCTCAAAGCGGCACTGCAACGAATGCTGGATTCCAAGACCGCTTACGTCTTGGACGTGGTCACTCCGTACTCGGAGCACGTTCTGCCATTCATCCCCGCCGGTGGGACGGTGGCAGATATGAAGTATTAAATTCCCCCTTCCTGCGCGCACTCTGGGAGGGGCTTCGGTCCCGCCCAGCACTCGTTTCATGGCCGCCGCCAAACCCGTCCTTCCCGGTTCCATCATCGGCGTGCTCGGGAGCGGCCAGTTGGGCCGCATGCTTGCACTCGCAGCCCGTCAACTCGGCTACCGTGTTCACGTTTTCTCGCCGGAGCTGGACTCACCTGCCGGGCAGGTTAGCGACCTCGAAATCGTGGCGCCGTATCAGGATCAGGATCGGGTCCGTGAGTTCGCCCGGAGAGTCCAGGTCGTGACCTTCGAATTCGAAAACGTCCCGGCTATCACGAGTTGCACAGCCGCGGAAATGGCTCCGGTCCGACCCGATGGACAGGTGCTCCACATCACACAAGAACGGCTGCGAGAGAAAACGTTCCTGCGGGATCGCGGTTTTCCAACAACTCCCTTTCGCCGTATCGGAAGTCTCACAGATCTTGAGACGGCGGTTCGCGAGATCGGTCTCCCGGGAGTCTTGAAAACGGCCAGCTTTGGTTATGACGGCAAGGGCCAGCAGAGGGTCGCCACAGCTGCCGACCTCGCCGCAGCGTTGACCGCCCTCAATGGTTCGGAGGGCATTTACGAAGCGTTTGTTGATTTCGAAAAGGAAATCAGTGTCATCGGAGCTCGAACCTTAACCGGGGAGTTTGTGGCATTCCCCATCTTTGAAAACCGGCACGAGAACCACATCCTGGATGTCACGTTTGCCCCGGCCGCCATTCCGAACGCGCTCGCAGCGGAGGCTGTTGAATTGGCCCGAGGAATTCTCGAATCGTTGGAAGTGGTGGGATTGCTCACGGTTGAACTGTTTGTAACTCGTTCCGGCGGCCTGCTCGTAAACGAACTCGCGCCGCGAACCCATAACTCCGGGCATCTGACCCTGGACGGATGTGTGACCAGCCAGTTCGAGCAACAAGTGAGGGCGATCTGTGGACTTCCGCTCGGCTCAACCGCACTGCGACGCCCAGGGGCTGCGATGGCTAATCTCTTGGGTCACCTATGGATCCCCTCTACGCCCGCGTGGCCTGCCGCCCTCACGGATCCAGACATCAAACTGCATCTGTATGGAAAGAGTGACCCACGAGTGGGACGAAAAATGGGCCACCTAAACATCGCCACCGACTCGCCAGCCGAAGCGGTCCGCCGCGTCGTTGCGGCCCGGCACCGACTGACCCCAATCGGTTAATGATTTTGCAGAATCCGTTACCGACCCGGAGGCATCACCACGCGATTCGTGGGCCCCGATTGCAGCCGCACCGGCTTCCGCGGCTGGAACGCGGCCCGCGGTAGTTCGTCTTCACCCGGTATCACCCCCGACTCCCGACCAATCCAAAACGGCAGGATCAAATCGAGCCCCGGATGCGCGACCAAGGGTTCCGCCTTTCCAGGAATCCGGAACGGGGAATGAATCCATTGGAACGGTGCGGGCGTTTGAAAGGCGAGTGGTAGGGCGTACCTCGACCACAGGGCTTCGTTGGCCATCACGTATAGCAGCTCATTCGTTGCAAACGTCCGCTCTGGGACGGCCCAACGCGGCGGCGGCGGGTACTGGGTGAGGACTCCCTGCAGCGTGGCTCGCGCGATTGGATCCGTGTTCGAATTGAATACGCTGACGTAGGCGGCGGCACACCACGGATTCAGATGAGTCGCTGCATCGCGCCAGAGCAGGGTGCAAAGTTCCTGAAAACCAAGGCCCCGCACCTTGTTCATCCGCTCAAGCCGGGCAAGGCACGACACGTTCGCAAAACTCATCGCGCCGCCTCGATAGTCCCCATAGCGCGCGACCGCCGGATTCGGAATCTCACCCGGCCTAAACTGATCGTTCAGCTTCCGGACCGAGTCTTCATAGAGCGATAGGTATTCCCGGGAATTGACACTCACCCCGGTTCGCAGCAGCGCCGTCGCGAGTAGCGTCGTGACAAAGGTCCGGTTTCCCTGGCCGTCATCAATCAGCCAGCGGTCCGCAATAAGCCGGCTCAAGATCAGGGTAATCAGGGTGGTAACCCGCTCGCGAATCCTGGCGTCCCGCACCAGGTCAAATGTGGTGCCAAGTCCAAGATTCAGCGCCGCATACTGTTCGCGCGTCGTGTTGCCAAGCCAGACAGTCGAACCCGTCTGATTGGTTCCAGGAAATGCCCATTTGCCAATTCCCGCCCGACTGGGATCGTTCCCTCCAAAATCTTTGTAAAAATGAGCGTAGGTCGGGTCTTCGGCCCTCCCCACAAACCCCGCGACGTAACCCGGGCGCCCACTGGCCCGCACGAGACTTTCCACCCCATTCAGCACGTTGGTAATGTCCTGCAAATTCTTCGGCTCGCGCGTCACCGCAAAGCGATAGACTAGCGCTGTGAGCAGGAATCCCGTTTGCAGGGCGCTGTCTTCCAACCCCTCGTAAGAAACCACCTCCGACCTGTTGGTGTTCGCAAAACGCACGCTCGCCACCAGCCCGCCGGGTAGATGGTACTTCTTCAGGTCCTCAAGATAGGCGTCCGCTTTCCGCCGCAGCGCCCCAAGCTCGTTCGTGCTCAGCTCCGTCCAGCGCAGCGTGAATTTCTCCGTCAACACTCCCACAAGCATGTTCTGCTGCGAGTCCGAAAGGTCCGCGCCAACTCCCCGTGAGAGCAGCAGCAACCACCCGCCCAATACGGCGGCGTATTTCCCCAGCCTGCAACAAACTATCCAAAGCATCCTGCAAGGTTTTCGGTTGGAGACACTTTAGCAATCGTTTATTGCTTAACACTGATTAGTTCGCCCAATTGAACCGCAGTCTTCAGCCGCTGCCCAGACTGCACCGCCAACGGATCCCGCACAACCCGCCCTGAATCTGCCTCCCGGGTGATCGAGTAGCCCCGATCGAGAATGTTTTGCGGTCCTAGCAACGCGAGACTCCTCGCAGCCCGGTCGAATCGCGAACGGTGCCCAAGCAACTGCCGCTGCAAAGCATCCGCCAACCGCCGCGCCACTTGACTCACCTGAACCCCACGCTCTCGAAGGCGTCGAAGGGGTCGGATACCAGCGAGTCGACCCGTGGCGGCATCCACGCGTGCCACTTGCAAGCGGTGCTGTCGCGCACCCGCCCGCAGCAGGCGATCGCTCAAGTCGTCCAACCACTGCCCCTGCTCGTCAAGCCGACGACGCGGATGCAACCGCACGAGTCGGCGGCTGACCCCCTCGACGGCTTCTCGCGCTTCGCCAAACCGCCGATGCACTCGAAAAGTAAGCCGGCCGGCCGCTTCCGCGACAAATCCCCGGCTGTCGACCCACGCCTGCGTCAAAATCTCCGCGGCAGCGCTGGGAGTCGCCGCACGAAGATCTGCGACAAAATCCGCGATGGTAAAATCAATCTCGTGTCCCACCGCCGACACCACCGGGAGATCCGATGCCGCAATCGCGCGGGCCACTGCTTCCTCGTTGAATGCCCAGAGATCTTCCAGGCTCCCACCGCCCCGCGTCAGAAGAATGACGTCCAGCGTTCGCGCTCCATCCCCCGAACGGGACCATCGATTCAATCGTCCAAAGGCTCTGGCGATCTCGGAGGCAGCTCCGTCTCCCTGAACTCGGCAACCCGCAAGAATCAGTTCCAGTTGCGGATAACGTCGGGCCACAACCGCCAAAACGTCCTGTAACGCAGCGCCGGTGGGAGAGGTGATGATTCCAATTCGGCTGGGAAATCGCCGAATAGGGCGTTTCCGACCCGCCTCAAACAATCCCTCTGCGGCGAGCTTCTGTTTCAATCGCTCAAAGGCTGCCTGAAGCGCGCCGATCCCCTGCAATTCAGCCGCTGTCACCCGCAGTTGATATTGCCCCCGCGGCTCATAAACCGTGAGATCACCCCCCAACAACGCCTTTGCCCCGTCCCGCAACGACCCACGGTCAATGCCCACCTGTCCTCGAAACAATACGCAACTCAATTGCGCGCCGGCATCCTTCAGCACGAAGTAGGCGTGACCCGACGATTGCATGCGAAAATTGGAAATCTCCCCGCTGACCCACACTCCAGCAAAGTCCGCTTCGAGTCTCTTCTTAAGCCGCAGGGTCAGATCACTCACCGTGACCACGTGACGGGTTTCCCCAGGCGAAAATAATTCACCGAAATCCCACTGCGTTTTCTGTGTTCGGGCCATCGTAGGAAAGAACAACGTTGAATTCTTGCCGGGTATTCAAGGCAATGGTTCCGAAATTCTCTGAATGCTCCGCGCTCGACCCGTCGAGGAATCGATATCGACCAAGGCTCCCTGCAGCAGAATCCGGCCGCTCGCAACCCCAAATCGCTGAGGCATGCCAGTTAGGAATCTCTTAATAACCGGATCAATTTCCCGCCCCAACACCGAGTCATGCGGTCCCGTGAAGCCCGCATCGCTCAGATAGGCGGTTCCTCCTCGAAATACCTGCTCATCCGCAGTCTGAACATGGGTATGTGTTCCGATCACAGCGGAAACCTTTCCATCCAGCATCCGGGCAATGGCAATTTTTTCGGAAGTCGCTTCGGCGTGAAAATCCACCAACACGATCGGAGTTTCGAGACGTAGCCGGGCGACTTCCGACGCGGCAAGGACAAATGGGTTTTCGAGGGAGGCCATGAACGTGCGTCCCTGAAGATTCAGAACCGCCACACGCGGACCGTTCTCTTTCTGACAAACGATAGCTCCGGCCCCGGGCACGCCCGCCGGATAATTGGCGGGACGCAGAAGTCGAGGTTGTTGTTCCAGCAGCGTCACAACTTCCCGCTGATCCCAAATATGGTCACCCGTGGTGATGACATCCACGCCGAGTTCGAAAAGTTCGGCGGCAATCGGCGCCGTAATGCCACGTCCGCCTGCCGAGTTCTCGCCATTGGCGACGACGAACTCCAATTGGTGTTCGGCGCGCAACCGCGGCAGCAACACTCGCACCGCCCTCCGGCCTGGCTCCCCCACGATGTCACCGATAAACAGCAGCTTCATTGAGGGGACAATGTGGTCCTGCTTTGGAAAACTGAATTGGAATCGTCGTCCCGAAAGGGCGGATTCTATTCGGGAACCGGATTTCCCTCCCAACGCCCCTCTCTAGGGCGCATCCCGAAGTTGTTGGAGATTTTTAGTTCCAAAGGATGGATTCGTCGTGATTTTTGAAAAGAACGTTGACGGCTATTAGGCTGCGGAGGCCAGGACGCTTGCAGAATTGACCCCGGCCTTTGAAGCGAGCTTGCAACTGTCCACAGAGCGATTCGAC
>SIBK01000058.1 GCA_009695205.1 Pedosphaera sp.
TTCGATCCGTCGAACTTCATGGCAACGAGTTTGCGGTGCCAGCCAAGAATGGTTTCGGGTCGAACACTCTGCGCCACTTCCTTCAGGGCTTTCCTGCCGAGACGCTGGCCGATCTCGGCCAAGCTGATTCGCTCCGGGTCCGTGAGCTGTAACCGCCCTTTGATCTGGTTCTTGAGAATCCGGTTCTCCGTCACCAGATACTCGTTGCACAGGACGAGTTCCTGATCAACCGAACCGGAGATGGTCGCCAGCATTCGTTTCCAATTCATCGAAGAGACTTAACCGAGCCTACGGCCTGGGAGCAATCTCCTCATCGCCCTGTAAATCGTTGAATATTGGTAGGTTCGAGTTTTTGACCTTACGCGATGGAAATAGGCGACGCCCGAAGCGTATTAACACCTCGGCACCTGCGGCAGGTGCTTGAAGTGATCGTCCGACGTGCAGAGGATGAGGTTGTGCTGGACGGCAACGGCGGCTATCCAGAGGTCATTGGTCGGGATGGCAACAGATCCCTTGCGAAGCTGAACGTAGAGCTGCGCATAGTGATGCGTGGTCTGGTCGTCGGGCAGCAAGATTGAAACCCGCGGGCTGTTAAGGAATCGTTGGAGGTTCGCGGCATTGGTGGACTTTTGATTCCCGTAAGCGAAACCAGCGCGCAGTTCGCCGAGGACAATTAGCGGCAGATATATGTGCCGAGCGGCGCGGAGGATGTGGACGCGGCTCGGATTGCCGCGCATGAAATCGCTATAGGCATTCGTATCAAGGGCGATGTTCATTTCCAGGCCTCTTCGTCCACTCTTTCAAATGTGACGATGGCGCGGTCAAATGCTGGGTCCTCCTGCCACGAGCCAATGAGAGCATCCAGGTCGGTGTGCTCGACTGGCTTCGTGTCGAGTTCGAGGCCGCGGGCGAGGGCTTCCACGGCGACTGTGTTGAGGCTTTTGGCATCCTGTTTGGCTCGTCGGCGCAGCGCGCGGTCAATCGCGGCCGGGATGGTGCGAACGGTGTATTGAGTGCTCATAATGCAGGCATTGTATTTTTCCGATGCAGGCGTAGCAACACATTCTGTTTGATAGGTGGCCAGCGTGGTCTTTCCAGCACCGCTCAGTCCGGTGAACCAGACGACCATCCCCGGATGCCCAAACCGCCGGATTCGGTCCGTTGCCGAAACCGGTTCAGATCTATCGCTCCCGTAGGGTCAAAAAATTCAAACCTACCGATATTCAACGATTTACAGGGCGATGAGGAGATTGCTCCCAGGCCGTTGGCTCGGTTAGGTCTCTTCGATGAATTGGAAACGAATGCTGGCGACCTTCTCCGGTTCGGTTGATCAGGAACTCCTCCTGCACAACGAGTATCTAGTGACGGAGAACCGGATTCGATCCGTAGAGGACGAGCTCCTGTCGAAAATGATCCTTTTCGAAGAAAGCTCTCTCCGCCACTGCCTTGAAAACTACGTGAATCATTTCCACGCGGAACGAAATCACGAAGGCAACGGCAACGTGATCCTGTTTCCGGCGCCCGAGGATCGGATTGGTGAAATGTCAGTGGATATACAGACTCGCGAGCGCCTCGGCGGCCTCTTGAAAGTTTATTACCGAGATGCCGCATGAGTTTTTGACCATACGGGTACCGTTATCTTCCCTTGAGCCTCTTTAAATCTGTTGCACATCGCAGCCAGTGCGAAGTCCTTCATCGTCAGCCCACCCGCATCATGTGTGGAAAGAGTGAGTCTCACCCGGTTCCACTGGATAATGATGTCGGGGTGATGTTGGGCTTTTTCAGCCGCTCGGGCGACCCGGTTGACGAACTTCATGGCAGCAACAAAGTCATCAAATTGAAATGTGCGCGTGATGGACACGCCGCGGCGGTGCCAGCCTGCGAGTTGGGTTATCGCCCCGCGTATCTCCGGCAGTGTAAGCGGTTTCATCCAGACAACGATACATGAGAGAGGGATCGCAGGGCAGAAAATCCGATGCGCAATTCCTTCTGAGAACCCGGGGATGTCGATTTTCCAGTTCCAGTTTTTCGTTAACCCGGTTGGATGGCACAGTGTTGATGGCATTTCATAAGCCGTATGGCGTCCTAAGCCAGTTCACCTCGGACGGTTCACCCAACCGGACGCTCGCCGAATTTGGCTTCCCGTCTCGCGTGTACCCTCTCGGCCGATTGGATGCGGATTCGGAAGGACTGCTCCTGCTCAGCGATGAAGCTGGGCTCAACGACCGACTCCTCGATCCACGCCGAGGTCACACACGAACCTACTGGGCACAGATTGAACGGGTGCCTGCGCCTTCCGCCCTGAATTCTCTGGCTCAGGGCGTGGTGATCCAGGGAAGACAAACTCTGCCGGCGAGGGTGTGGAAGTTGGATCCGCAGCCCGACGTTCCGCCGCGGACGCCGCCGATTCGATTTCGCAAGAATGTGCCGGATTGCTGGATCGGTCTCGAACTGTGTGAAGGAAAGAATCGGCAGGTGCGACGGATGACCGCGGCGATTGACCACCCGACCCTCCGATTGATCCGGGTGCGGATTGGTTCGTATGAACTGTCAAACCTGGCGGCCGGATGTTGGCGGGAAGTCGATGTTGCCGGACGGAATAGGATCCTAAGCGATTACCCTTAAAGGCATCAAAGACTCAGGACTCCTGATATCGCAGCGAGACGTTTTGTTGACTTGGAAAAAGTGTGACACCCGTAGGCTCTTCACTCCGCCCCACACATCGGAAGTGGGGAGATCCCGCTGCAATTTGAGCCGGATTCTTTGCGCCGATTGCTGGCAGTGTTGTCGCCGAGAGTCTCCGCTGAAGGGTCACTGCCGCCTCTTTAATTCTAACAATCTCGCTCGATCCCAGGCATCCTGCTCGCGGTAGGTTTCTTTGCTGGCGATCAGTGAATCCAAACTCAGAAAAGGTACTCGCACCCCTTCGAGAGTCGTTTCGCGGGCGGAATTGATGGCATCGGTATAGGTGACTTTCCAAGCGTGGGTGCTTACGTCCACTTCAACTTCATCGGCCACTTTTACCACCACGTTCTCCAGGATGTCCTTTGGCGTCAGTTCGCGCGCCGCGCCGTCTTCGAGGCGGGACAAACCATCGATCACTTTCCGACAATTCTCCTCGGTGGCTTCCACGAGGATGTCCACATCCTCGGTCGCGCGCACGAGACCATGGAGGATGCAGGCTTGAGCTCCGCAGATAAGATACTTCGCGGCCGCTTCGTTCAACAATTGGCAGACACGGAGAAGTGGCGTGAGGGTCGGCATGACGATTACCAAAGCCGCGGATTCGCCTGCGCCTTCCGCCAGCGCTCGTATTCTTCGCGGGTCTTTGCTTTAAACACAAATCCGCGCGGGCGCGGGTAAGGATTTAGCAAATTGGCCTGTGCTTGAAGAATCGTCGCCCGCCGCAATGCCTCCTCCGGCGAAATCGGTGCCAAGTCTTCGCTCGTGCGTCGCGTGCCGACGGTTTTCATCGGGGCGACGCTACCTGCCAGCCGCGGAGCGTCAAGCAATGTCCTGTACAACAGCCGTGGTTGGATCATTCGATGAGTCACCGTTACGAAAGCGTTCTGGAAAAATCTGATACCAAGCAGCGTCCGCCGGCCAGCGGGGCGCGGCCGGGAACGTGGGAATTGGCCAACCAAGAATAGCGATCACTGCCGCGGCAACCGCGCAGCGATTCATATCATGGGGATCCCGTGGATCCCGTGCAGTTGGCCCTGTCTGAAAATTGTTGATGAAGACTGTCAAGACAGCTGCTCTCGTCAAGGTCCGACTGGGGACTTGCCCATTCTAATTCAGTCGTCCCCAGCCATCTTTCCTTCCGTTCTGGTTGCGGGCGCCGAACAGCAGAGTACCCTTCCCAGGATGGCTGGTGACGTTTCTCTCGCATTGAAGACGGGCGACAAAGCCCCTGCATTTTCCGCAACGGCTACCGATGGTTCGACCGTTCGCCTGGCTGACCTCAAGGGGCATGACGTGGTCCTCTATTTCTATCCGAGGGACGATACTCCCGGTTGCACAAAGGAGGCGTGTGGATTCCGCGATGCTTGGACGCAATTCAAAAAAAAGGGAGCCATCGTCCTCGGAGTGAGCGCCGATTCCGTGAAATCACACGGCAAATTCGCCCGGAAATTCAACCTCCCTTTCCCTCTGCTGGCCGACGAGGATCGGAAAATCGTCCAAGCGTATGGAGTCTGGGGTCTCAAAAAATTCATGGGGCGCGAATACGAGGGGATTCATCGGGTGACATTCCATATCGGGCCAGACGGCCGGATTGCCCATGTGTGGCCCAAAGTGAAACCCGAGGAGCACGCGGAGGAGGTGCTCGCGGTGTTGTGACTCGGTCGAGTGGGGGGCCGGGGGCAGTGATCCGTCGTAAGGGGCAGAAAATAAGCAACGCTCCTGATTAACCTATGAACAATCGAACGCACTTTTTCTCTCGCACGTCCGCCTGGGTCGCCTTCGGACTCACCGTGGCGGTGTCCGCCGGCACTTTGTCCGCCCAGACTGCAGCCACACCCGGCGCTGACACGACTCCGCTCAATTGGACGACCCAGCAGGATCATCAAAACATGAAAGATCAGTTGGGGATCAAAACCCTGCGCCCCGGACCCAGCGGCAGGGATGGAGCGACCAATGCAGCTAACTACGACATCACCAAGGCCAATCCGTTTCCGAATCTGTCGAAGGTGCTCACCTTGAAGAACGGACAAAAGGTCACGACCCCCGATCAATGGTGGAAGCAACGCCGTCTCGAAATCGTCGGGCGTGTCCCGAAGAACGTGCCGAAGGTAACGTGGACGATCACAACGCAAGCAATGGATCGGGTCGTGGGAGAGATTCCGGTCAACGCCCGGCAATTGATCGGCCAGGTGGACAATTCAGGCAGCCCGTCCATTGAAGTGAAAATCCAGATAACCCTCGTCACTCCGAAGAATGCCAAAGGACCCGTGCCGGTGCTGATGATGTTCGGCGGCGGGGCGAACCGGAGCCCACGAATCGCTTCGGCGCGTTCGGCGGTGGCACCAACGCCGCTCCGCCATCGACCGAACAACTCATCGCCGCCGGCTGTGGCTACGCGATCATTAATCCTAACAGCATCCAGGCGGACAACGGCGCCGGCCTGACGAAAGGCATCATCGGCCTCGTGAACAAAGGCCAGCCGCGCAAGCCGGACGACTGGGGTTCGCTGCGGGCGTGGGCGTGGGGCGCCGCGCGTAGTTTGGATTATCTGGAAACCGTTCCGATCGTAGACTCGAAGTCTGTCGGCATCGAAGGCGTTTTGCGATACGGCAAAGCCGCCCTCGTCACCCTAGCTTTTGAGCCGCGCTTCGCGTTGGCTCTCGTCGGTTCCTCCGGCGAAGGCGGAGCCAAGCTATATCGCCGCAACTTCGGCGAGGCGGTGGAGAATCTCACCGGTTCCGGCGAGTACCATTGGATGGCGGGCAACTTCCTGAAATACGGCGCCACTGAATCCTCCTTCGGCAGCAAGAACGCCGGTGATCTTCCGGTAGATGCCCACCAATTGATTGCGCTGTGTTCCCCCCGTCCCACCTTTATCAGCTATGGCATTCCGGAACGGGGCGACGCCAAATGGCTCGATCAGCAGGGCAGCTACATGGCCACCGTCGCCAGCGGCTAGGTCTTCCGCCTGCTCGGCGCGCGTGACGTCGGCGACAAGGACGACTATCGCGTCGCCAGGATGCCGCCTGTGAACACCAGCTTACTCGAAGGCGAACTCGCCTAGCGCCAGCACGACGGCGGACACGAAGACCGCTCGAACATGAAGCATTTCACCGCGTGGGCCAACAAGTTGATCCAACACACACCACCAGCCCAAGCCGCAACGGAGCCATAGCCGCCGGGGCTTATGAAACTAAGTTGATGAGGCAATGCGGGTCAGATCTATCCATTTGATAATGACCGATTCCACCGGACTGTCGCCGGAAGGCATTACCGTGCTAGATTGGCCATTCAGGGTTTCCAGACGATTCGCGCCACGGCGTCGTTGGTCGAGGCTTTCGGTGCCCCGCCATGCGTGATGAAGTACAGGGCTCCGTCCGGCCCGAGGCGGAGCGCCAGGGGGCCCGCCGTGAGGCCCAGCAGGAAGGACTCGCTTTCGCCGGTTTTGCCTGTCCCGGGATTCAACGGGGCGCTGCGAACCGACTTCCGGGCGAAGTCGGCATAGAACAAGGCCCCATGGTACTTCGCAGGATAACCTCCGCCCGCTCCCGCTGGGGGACGATAGATGACCGCGCCTGTGCAAGAGGCGCTGGTGTTCCGCTTATACATGAACCAAGGCGACGTGAACCCGTCCACGCGGTTGGTGCGCGAGAAGGTCGACCAGCCGTCGCCAAAGACCTTGGGCCAGCCATAATTGCCGCCCGGGACGAGTCGGTTTACCTCATCGTAGTCGTCCGCGAGGTCACCACCGTTTTCCGCCAGAAGGATGAAACCCGTGAGGGCATCATAGGCGAGCGCCCATGGCTGGCGATGCCCCCGGGTATAGACGAGACCCTGCGCGTCCGGAGACTTGGCGAAGGGGTTGTCCGCCGGCATGGAGCCATCAAATCCCATGCGCACCACTTTCCCGCGCAGGTCGCGCAACGTCTGCGCCTTGTTCTCTGGGTCGTCACAGTATTCGCGTATCTTCGCGTTTTGATTATTTTCGCCGGTGGTCACGTAAAGCACCCGCTCGGTCGGATGCGCCAGGAGTCCGCCGCCCACATGCTGTCCCGCTTGGTCCCCATCCCATTCCAGCAGGCTCTTCTCGCTCGCCGAGTTCAACGTGGCCTTCGCACCGTCGCCCACCACCGTCCAGCGCGCGATGCGAGCTCGATATTGGGACGGCGAATGATTGGTGGCATGATACGAAAGGAAGACATGCGGGGTCCGGGGAAAATCCGGATGCAACGCGACACCATGCAGTCCTCGATCGCCGCTGAGATCGGTGTCCACCCGCCCAACCCGGTGTGTCGTGCGGGCGACGAGGTCGAGGCGCCACAGGTCGCCGGTGCGGCCCGTAACCCAAGCGGATCCGTCGGGAGCGAACGTCAGGTCCATGGGCTCGCTCACGAGCTCGGGACCGGCGACGACTTCGACGGCGAAGCCTGTCGGCAAATTAACCTCCGCGCGGCCGGCGGAGAACAACGACAGGGTCGCGATGGCGATGGTGAAGAGGCGAAGAGGATGCGGCATGGATGGTGGAGGGTGAGTGAATTCTGCGTTTCTGTCCAGTCCGTCGTTCCCCCTCCAGTTTCTTTTTCATTTTCGAAAAGTAAGACACCCGCCCCCTCGTAGTCGCGGACGGCAGTTCGCGCCTGGAGTTTGGCCATCCTGAAACTCGTCAGTCCAGACGCAGCCCGATTTCCGACACGAATTTTCGAATGACCTTGTCGGAATCAAAAAAATCCTCGGCTACGGCGCGAGCAGCGCGACAATGGTGTTCGTAGTCGCGAACGATGCTCTCCGCGCCGGCAGCCGCTTCGTCCAGGTTGCGGAAGGAGAGCAGGCCGGTGCCGGCTCTAATGCGCCGGCTGAATCCGGTTTCCTGCACAAGTGCGGGGCGACCGCTCGCGAGGTAACGCACGGTGCGGTCGCTGAACCAACCGCTGTTTGTATCCACGTAGATTCCCTGCGAAACCGAGAACTCTGCCGCCGAAGTTTGCACGTAGCGGCGGAAGTCGGCGGGAGCCCCTGCCACCTGCTTTGGGTCCGCGATCTGCCAGCCGTGGGCCAGCAACGCGTCCAGATCTTTCTGGTCGCCCGGATGAATCTGCAGCGCGACTTCAAACCGCTGTTTCACGCGCTGCGGCAGCGGGAAATACTTGCGGAACTCGTGACATTTGAGGCCGTAAGTTTTACCCGAGTGCGTGACCGGTCCGAACGCCCCACGCCAGCTTGCGATCGTTGTGAAACGGTCGAACGATGTTGGCGCGCACACCGGCCACTCCGCCAACACCACGGGCGGGCGCGTGTGCCGCCAGGAGAATCCGCCGCTGGGAATCGCATAGTCTGGCGTGCCGATGTTCGCGCCCAGCGTGAAGTGGAAATCGTGACCCGCGAGTTGCGCGCCGCCGATACCGTTGACGTGCCAGAATTGAGTGAATCCGGGGTCTTCATCGATGAACACCTTGCAGAGCGGCAAACTTTTCACCGCATCGAAAGTCAGATGGCCACTGATGTTCACCAGCTAATCGGCGGCGGCCGCGCGCCGCAATAATTCCGGGTAAGCCAGGCCTCAAATCTGTTCTCCGTTTTCATAAATCAGAGCGCAGGAATCGGTGAGGCCAAACTGGTCCATCACCGCCCGGAACCACGCCAAATTGACCGAAGTCTCAAACGAGGTCTCAATCTCGCCCGCATCCACACAGCTAGCGCGGCCAATTTGCTCCACGAAACAAACCTCAAATCCGAGGCGCTTCAGTCCCAGCGCCCAACTGAGCCGGATCCAAGGCTCGCCGCCGTTGCGGTATTTATTGGCGATGGCGCCGCTGACAATTGCTCGTCTCATACAACTTCCAAATCTTGTAACAACCGGGTCAGCACTTTGTCCGAGTCAAAACATTGTTCAGCCACCGCGCGAGCCGCGCGGCAGTGTTGCAAATAATTTTTGGATATCTCTCCGACCCCCGCTGCGGCTTCCTCCAGGTCGCTGAACGTGAGCAACCCCTGCCCGATCGGATATAGGCCCGCCAATCCCGTATCCTGCGCCAGCACGGGCCGCCCGCTGGCGAGATAGCAGGCGCATCGATCACTGATCAGGCCGCTATGCGATTGCACGTAAATACCCTTCGCCACCATGAATTGCGCCCGCGAGCGCTACAGATAGTTTTGGTAAGCGGAGGGATCGGCTACGACTACTTTCGGATCAATCAGCCTCCAATTGTTCTCCGCCAACAACGCTAGGTCCTTAACCTCGGTCGGGTTAATATCGAAGGCGATCTCGAACGGTTGGCCGCTCAGCCGGGGTAACGTTGCGAACTTGCGGAATTCGTGCGCGCGCAAACCATAGACCCGACCCAGGTATTCCACCGTGCCGTAAGGCCCGCGCCAAGCGCCAATGTCAGTGAACTGCCGGCCGCCAGCGTCAGGTTGCGCAGGCCATTGTTCGAGAACTATCGGGTGACGGGTGCGGATCCAGTTCCGCCCGCAGGTCGGAATCGAACAACCGGGCTGGCCGATGTTTTCGCCCACCGTGACGAAGTCATCGTGGCCGCGCAGCAGATCGCAGAGGCCCAAGTCCTGCCACATCTGGGTGAAGCCCGGATCAATGTCGTAGAACACCCGGCGCGGCGCCGCCGCCATAATTTCAGCGTCCTCGAAAAAGCCCATGATGTTGAGGAACAACTCCGACTCCCGGACCCGCTTCAAGACTTCGGCGCGCGTGAAACCCTCGAACCGGTCGTAGCGCTGGTAGGCGAGCGCGAACGCACCGTCCAACCCATACTGCGTCATGACTTGTTTCAGGTATCGCAGATTGCAAGATGCCTCCAGTGCGCAAGGTTGGCCCGCCACATCCACGCACATTTCCGGCTCCAGCCGATCCAGAAACAGCACTTCCCAACCCAGTCGTCTGAAACCCAGCAGCAATTGGAGGAAAACCCAGGTGAAGCCTCCCTGTCCCAGCTTCTGCGCCAGCGAACCTGCAATTACAATCGAATGTCTCATTTAGTTATTTGCGCCTCGACGGTGAGGCAAAGTTGTTCCAGACAGGGTTCGATGGAATCGCTGTCGGTGTAAAGTTCGAGTTCCCCCGCGATCGGAGTGGGGTTGGTCCGGTTTGATGGACGATTCCTAGGGTAGCGCGTGCCGCGTACCCCTGGGCTGGATGACGGAAAACCGTTGGCGTTCGCTGGAGTTTGGACAGTATCCGAAAGTACCCATTTTGAATTCATTTGAATCCACCCATCCCGAGGATCAGGCTCCCTCCGGTCATACTTGCATCCGTTCGGCACTATCGGGTGCTCCGGCCTTTGGGTGCCGGAGGGATGGGAGAAGTGTATCTGGCGCAAGACACCCGCCTCGACAGACCTGTCGACCTAAAATTACTCGCCCCTGAATCCGCTGGGAACACTCAGCACCGGGAACGATTCGTCACCGAGGCCAAAGCGGTCGCCGCCCTCATTCATCGGAACATCTGCACGATTCACGACGTGGGCGAGGCTGAGGATGGCCGTCCCTTCATCGCCATGGAATTGCTGGAGGGCGAGACCCTCACGGATCGGCTCATGCGCGGGAGCCCGGAGATGTCCGAGTTGATCGAGACCGGGCTGCAAGTCACGGAAGCACTGGCGGCGGCTCATGCCAAGGGAATCGTTCACCGCGACATCAAACCCTCCAACCTGCATGTGACCGCCGACGGTCGGTTCAAGGTGCTGGACTTTGGCTTGGCCAAGCGGCTGACCGCCGAGAGCCCAGCGAGGAAGCGGCGACCTTGATGCAGACGCAGCTAGGCCAGGAGCTGGGGACGCCGAATTACATGAGCCCTGAACAGGCACTCGCCAAAGAGGTGGACGCAAGGACGGACCTCTTCAGTCTGGGTGTGGTGCTCTACGAGATGGTGACGGGACGGATTCCGTTTGCAGGGGGGAACGTGAGTGAGACGCTCGACAAGATCCTGCACGGGACACCGGAGGCGCTGGCGCGGTTCAATCACACGGTACCGGCGGAATTGGAGCGGATGATTCTCGGGTGTCTGCGGAAAGCACCCGAGGAACGGTATCAATCGGCCCGGGACCTGATTGTGGATCTGCGGAGCCTGAAGGAGAGTTTGAAATCGCCGGATGGCGAGAATTCAGTAGTGGTCGCGCCGGCGTGGGCGGGCAACGGACAGGTGGTGACGCTCGTTTTTGTAAGCATAAACGGAGAAAAACTGGAGAGAACGCTGGGAGCGAGGGGAGCCGCCCAACGGTTAAGGGCACACGAAATAACTCTGGAGCAACAACTGAAAGCCTTCTCCCAGGCAGTGATGCTGGAAAGGGTGGGGAACACGGCGCTCCTGAGCTTCGCCCGGCCTTCGAACGCAGTTCAATTCGGACTGGCGTTGCAGTTGGCGACAATTCAACCACTGACCTATCGAGTAGCCATTCACATGGGGGAAATCGTGAACGCCCAAGCCACCGAGCCTCGCGAACAATTCGGCGAACAGCTGATGATTTGTGAGCGATTGCTGCAACTGGCCAAACCCGGACAACTGCTGTTGAGCCGGGCGGTGTTCGACAGTGCGAGACCGGTGCTGAAGAAGGAGGAGGTAAATAAGTTGCACGGCTTACAAGAGTTGAGCGAATTGAGCTGGCTCAATCACGGGCCGTATCTTTTGGAAGGAATTGCGGACGCGGTGGAGATCTGCGGAGTCGCGGTGGCGGGCCTGAAAGCCGGCGGGCCGCCGACCCCCTCGACGAAAGCGCGACGACAGGTAATGCCCGGCGATGAGCAGGTGCTCGGGTGGCGTCCGGTGTTGGGTTAGTTGGTGCCGAATACGAAATGGGCGCTGGAAGAAAAACTCGGCGAAGGCGGTTTTGGCGAAGTGTGGCTGGGTCGGCACGAAACATTGAAGCAACAGCGCGTATTCAAGTTCTGTTTCCGGGCGGACCGTGTGCGGAGCTTGAAGCGCGAGATGACGCTTTTTCGTTTGCTCAAAGAGCGCATCGGCGATCACCCGAATATCGTCCGCCTCCTGGAAGTCTATCTCGACGAGCCTCCGTTCTACATAATTGAACCTGTCACTTCTTTCAAGAAAAGCCGCTTGATATTGGCAGCCATCTGTGCAAGTATGGGTCGCCATATCATGAAGACAACGATTGAAATCGCCGATGCTCTTTTCGAGCGTGCCCAACGCTTCGCGCAGAAGGAAAAGACCACGTTTCGCTCATTGACCGAGCAAGGGTTGCGACTCGTGCTGAAAGAGAAGGATGCCAAACCCAGGAAACTTCCGCCACTGGTCACGGTGGGCGGTACCGGGCTGACGAATGAGTTCAAGAACGCCCCGTGGGAAAAAATCCGCGCCGAAATCTATCGGGGACACGGCGCGTGATTGCGGTTGATTCCAACCTGCTGATTTACGCGCATCGCGAGGACAGCGAATTCCACAAGGCGGCCAAGGAATTGGTTGATGGCGTGCGGTATCAATCCCGGCCGTGGGCAATTCCGTGGCCGTGCGCCCATGAATTCATCGCCATCGCCACCCATCCATGCATCTATAAACCGGCCTCCACTCTGTCCGAAGCCCTGGGGTTTTTGGACTCGTTGTTTGCCTCGCCGCAATTGAACCTGTTGTCCGAAAGCCCCGGCTACTTCGACAAGCTGCGTGAAATCGCCACCGCCGGACGACTGAAAGGCCCGCGCATTCACGACGCCCGAATCGCCGCGCTTTGCCTGCACCACGGCGTGCGTGAACTCTGGTCAGCGGATCGGGACTTCTCCGCGTTTCCTCAACTGACCGCACGCAATCCGTTGGTCAACACTTGAACTGGATCCTCCACCCTTGGAACAACCATGGAGCAATGACCATCGTGGCCCACCCGAGATCAAGGAACAGGAATCTCGAGTGGCGATGCTCCCGTCTGCTGCCTACCAATTCACGAGGGGGAATGGTGTTCGTCTTGTTTCATAGGTAGGGAAAAACTCCACCTCACCCGGCCTTCGGCCACCCTCTCCCCCACTCGGAGTGGCGGAGAGGGCGAGGATGCGGTCCGGCTCATGGAGAGCAAAAACCTCCAAATTATGGACGCGGGTTGTGGCCATGAACCACTCCTGGGAATGATTAGCGCGGACTCCCGCCCGCGACTACGACGTTCCGGTTCATGGCAAGCGAAAGCCTCCAATAATGTACGCGAGTTGGGGCCATGAACCAAAGCTGGGACGAGATGTCTATTTTGACTGTACTCGTTTCACTCGGTGGCCGCGCGCATCAAAGCAAAAAAATCGGGTCCTCGCTTCGCCTCCACCGGAATCGCATCCGCCGCATTGGCATGCTGAACACAGTCTGCGGGCAATTCTCTGAGGAACGCTGAGGGGTAACAGGGCATCAATTGGCCATATTTCCGGCGGGATTCACAATGGCTGATCCGTAAAGTTTCCTGGGCGCGGGTAATGGCGACGTAAAACAATCGCCGCTCCTCATCCACCGTGCCCTCCAACTTCGAGCGCGAATGAGGTAGCAGCCCGTCCTCGACGCCGACGATATGAACCCGAGGAAACTCCAGTCCTTTCGCGGCATGCATGGTGATCAGGGTTACCACGTCGCTTTCGTTCTCTTTCTCCTCCTCCCGTTCCTGATCGAGCGTGAGGTCCTCGAGAAAATCGTTCATGCGCTCCATCGGCGATCCCTCGTAGGCCACTGGACGTGAAACCAACGGCAACGGCAAAACCGCAGCATTTGGGAGGATTGGATTCCGGCCGGTGGAATTGGGTGGGGTGGCAGTTTTTCGCTGAATCGGATCCCCGTCGAGTGTCGCGAGCAATTCACGAAGATTACGGATCCGGTTTTCAGCCACCTCAGGATCCTTCTCCGTCCGCCGCAATTCATCGAGGTAGCCGATGCGCTTCAGCCATTCATTTGCCCATTCCACCAGGGAAAATGCCGCCGGCAGTTCGAGAGGCGCGCGTACTTCCTCAACAAACCGGACGAATGTCGTGATCGCTTCCCGGGTGTTCGACCGGAAAGTGTCCAAGACGTCCGTATGGCGCATCACTGAGAAGACACTGGCATTGCGCTCCGAGCTAAAAGCGAGCAAACGCTCCAGGGTGACATCGCTCAACCCTCGGGCCGGCGTGTTGGCGATCCGCAACAGGGCAATGTCATCGTGCGGATTCACGAAGGTTTTGAGATAGGCGAGAAAATCCCGGATTTCCCGTCGATCGAAGAAGCTTTGGCCACCGATCAGGCGATAACGCACGCGAGCTTTACGCAGTTCGGTTTCCAGCGGACGTGCTTGGAGATTGGTCCGAAAAAGTACCGCCTGCGCCGCCCACCCGATGCGGTGGACGTTGCGGTCGTATTCAATGTTTTCGACCACCGTTCGGGCCTCCTCCTCGTCGCTGGAAAAAGTATGGAGCACGATCTGTTCGCCATCCCCTTTGGCCGACCACAGGGTCTTTCCTCGACGGCGGGTATTATTCTGGATGACTGCGTTCGCGGCCTTCAGAATGGTATTGGTCGAACGGTAATTTTGTTCGAGCCGAACAATCCGGATTTCGGGAAAATGTTTTTCAAGGTCCAGGATGTTTGCGATTTCCGCACCGCGCCAGCCGTAGATGGATTGGTCATCGTCCCCCACCACGCAAAGGTTGCGGGACTCCTGGGTCAGGGCGTGAACAACGGCAAACTGGCTTGAATTGGTGTCCTGATACTCATCCACCATCACGAAACGCCAGCGGTCGCGGCACAGAGCCAGCGCGTCCGGGTGCTGTTGGAACAACCGCATCGTGAGCAAAATGAGGTCGTCGAAATCGACCGCATTGGCGGCGTGCAATGCCGTTTCGTAACGGGATTTCACATGCTCCGCCAGAGCTCGAATGTTCTCATCCCCAAAAATCTTCGCGTCGGGCCCGCTATTCTTGAACTTACTTAGCAGGGCAAGAACGGCGCCGGGATCGGTCTTTTCGCCACCAGCCGAAATCTTGCTGAGGATCTTTTTGACGGCCCCGAGTTGATCGGCTGTGTCGTAGATGACGAAATTCCGTTTCCAACCAAGCTTTTCTATGTGCTGCCGCAGGATTCGAACGCACAGGGAGTGGAAGGTGCAGACCGTTGGACGATCGGCTTTTTCCTCGGATCGGTCTCGACTTCTCTTGCGATTTTCACCGGGCAGCATCTGCCGGACCCGTTCTTGCATTTCTCGGGCGGCTTTGTTTGTGAAGGTGACCGCGAGAATGCTACCCGGGGCAATGCCTTGTTGGACCATCTGTGCAACCCGGCACGTCAGTGTACGGGTCTTGCCAGTCCCAGCCCCGGCAAGGATCAGCACCGGACCGCGGTGAGTGACCACCGCCTGCCGTTGCTCCAGATTCAGCGAGCCCAGATCGAACATGGGCGGCGAAGAATGCGGCCAGCACTGGTTTTGGCAAGTCGAAGAACAGTGGAAGGACAGATATTATTCACGTGCGTCAGGTTTTCAGGGTTGTGATCTTAAGAACTTGAACAGGAGCATTTGACGAAGACAGGGTAAGGCAACATCTTACCTGACACGACAACGACTGTGTCAAGTAAAGGGCAGATCGTTCTACCCGCTGAAATCCGGCAGCAGGACGGCGTCAAGTTCGGTCAGAAGTTCGAGGTCGAGCGTATTGACTGCCGCGAATATCGGCTGAAACGAATCGAGCGCCGTAGAAACGAGGGCTTGGTCAACTTGCTTTTGGCCTGTCCCGTCAAGGGCTGGTTCAAGCCATTTCGTTCTACCGAAACAACCGACGATATCAAGTTCCCAAACTTTGAATGACTTACCTCGTTGATGTGAACATCGTCAGCGAGCCTACCAAGACGGCCCCGAATGCCAAGGTAGTCGACTGGCTGGCCGCCCACGAACGGGACCTCGTAGTGGACTCGATCATCCTCGGTGAACTGCTCATCGGTATTCTCACTCTTCCCCCCGGTCGCAAGCGGGGTCAACTTGAACGATGGTTTGCGGATGTGGTGGAGACGATTGACTGCCTGCCCTGGGATGCGCAATCAGTCGTCGCTGGGCTGAACTGGTCGTGGAGTCGAGGCGCAAAGGGTACATTCTGCCGGTGCTGGACGGTATGATTGCCGCCACCGCTCTCGTTCACGATCTGACCGTGGTAACGCGGAACACATCTGATTTCAGGAAAGCGGGAGTCAAATTTCTGGATCCCTTCGCTTGATACCACACTTTCTATTGAATTGCAGTCCCTACCCCAGAGTCGCTATACAACCCCCATGCACCAATCGATTTCACGACTCCTCCTCGGCTCCGCCCTCGTCTCCAGCCCTCTTTTTTCGATAGCCGACCAGACCGGCACACCCCGCCGACTCCTGGCCGGCGATGATTCCACCCATCGACTGGCGATTGTCGCCGCAGATGGATCTCTGGAATGGGAGCTTCCGGTCACCGCCATCCACGACGCATGGATCCTCGCCAACGGAAATGTCCTTACCCAACAAGGCTGGCAAAAGGTGGTCGAAGTTTCGCCCGACAAAAAGACCGTTTGGGAATACGACTCCGGCAAAATGAACGGCAACGAGGGTCATCGCGTCGAAGTACACGCGTTTCAGCGGCTCGACAACGGATTGACCATGATTGCTGAGTCGGGCCCCGGCCGAATCATCGAGGTGGACAAGGATGGGAAGATCCGGCACGAGATCAAACTCAAGGTCAAGAACCCCAATCCCCATAGTGATACCCGCCTGGTACGAAAACTCAGCAACGGCCACTACCTCGTGGCGCATGAGAGCGACGGCGCCGTCCGCGAATACGATAAGACTGGCAAAGTGGTCTGGGAATTCGAAGTTCCCCTGTTCGGCAAGGAGCGCAAAGGTGGTCATGGCCCCGAAGCGTTCGGGAACTCGGTGTTCAGTGCGACCCGCCTCCCGAACGGAAATACACTTATCGGAGGCGGCAATGGTCATTGTGTTCTCGAGGTGACTCCCAAGAAGGATGTCGTTTGGAAGGTGGAGCAAAATGATCTTCCGGGAATCACTCTCGCTTGGGTGACCCGGGTGGAACGCCTTTCCAATGGAAACACGCTGCTAGGAAACTGCCACGCCGGTCCAGATAATCCTCAGTTCATCGAGATCACCGAAGACAAGAAAGTGGTCTGGACCTTCAAAGATTTCAAAAACTTCGGCAACTCAATGCCGGTTCAATTGGTGGTGGGGAAGAAGTAGTTCCCCAACGCGAATTGCCACGCACGACAAAACCGATGGCTGACTCCCACTCCCGGCTGCTGAGGCTGCGATGCTTCCGGAACGTTCACCGCGTTCCCAGCGCGGGGCGTTCGTTTCTGTTGCTCGCGGGCTTGCTCGCAACCCCACCGAGTTTCGCACAATCGGCAGCGGACGGAATTGAGAATTCCAAGAATCCAACCACGGAGTCCCGAAAAGGATTCTCTCTCTCAGACAAGGACCGGTCCCACTGGTCGTTCCAGCCTGTACAGTCTCCGGCCGTTCCCACCGATGCTGCGCATCCCATCGATGCATTCTTGCAGGCCCGGCTGAAGTCGCAGGGACTCAAGTCGAATCCAATCACAGGCAAGCGGGAACGAATCCGTCGGGCTTACTACGATTTAACCGGGCTTCCCCCCAGCCCCAAGGAAGTCGAGGACTTCGAAGCCGATGCCTCACCCAAGGCCTGGGAAAACCTGATCGATCGTCTGCTCGACTCTCCCCATTACGGAGAGAAGTGGGGACGTCACTGGCTGGACCTTGTACGATTCGCCGAGAGCAATAGCTATGAACGCGATGGCGCGAAACCGCACGCCTGGCGCTATCGCGATTACATCATTCGATCCTTCAACGCGGACAAACCCTACGACCGTTTCCTCCGCGAGCAACTGGCCGGCGATGAATTTCCTGATCCAAACCCAGACGCAATTACCGCCACCGGCTACTATCGACTCGGGGTTTGGGATGATGAACCCGCCGACAGGGAACTTGCGCGACTCGATTCCCTCGACGACCTGGTGACCACCACCAGCCAGGTCTTCCTCGGTCTCACCGTCGATTGCGCCCGCTGCCACAACCATAAGCTCGATCCCATTCCGCAGAGTGATTACTACCGCCTGCTGAGCTTTTTCAATAACGTCAACCCATACAAGAACGGCGGTCCCACCGATGAACTCGAACTGTTCAACTCCCCCGCCGAACGGGAATCCCACCAAAACCGTATCGAAGAACTGAACCGCCAACGAGCGGACGCGAAGGGGCGCGTGACGGAATTCGAAACCCGGATCCGAGAGGAGCTGGCGCGAGAAACCGCGAACGGGCTCGCCTCAACCGGCGGAAAAAACAAGCCAACCGAAGAACAGGCCCGTCGAGTGCTAGGCACCGAAATTTTCGCCACGTATACGGAAGCAAAGAAGAGCCTGGAATCGCTCCAGCAACAATCGCCACCGGTCGAGAAGGCTCTCGCCGTGACCGAAGCGGGAACGAACGCGCCGGAGACGTTTATCCTGCTGCGCGGAAATCCGAACCTCAAAGGCGACCGCGTCGAGCCCGGCTTCCTTCAGGTTCTCGGCGGACCTGAACCGACGATTCCGCCTCCAGGAAAAAACGCTAAGAGCTCGGGTCGGCGGACCGTCCTCGCCAACTGGATCGCGTCGCGCGACAATCCCCTCACCGCTCGCGTGATGGTGAATCGGATCTGGCAACATCACTTCGGCCGCGGGATCGTAACATCTCCGAACAATTTCGGCTTTCAAGGAGACAAGCCCACTCATCCTCAGTTGCTCGATTGGCTCGCGAGAGAATTCATCCACAGCGGCTGGAGCATGAAAGCCATGCACCGTCTGATCATGACTTCGGCAGCGTATCAATTGTCCTCGCAGGGACAGTCCGAGGCTTTAAAGGTGGATCCGGCCAATGATCTGATTTGGCGTTTCAACATGCGACGCCTGACCGCAGAGGAGATTCGGGATAGTTTTCTAGTGATTACCGGAACGCTCAACCCGAAGATGTATGGGCCCGGCGTCTACGTGGAAATTCCCAAGGAAGTGCTGGCCGGACAATCTGTTCCCGGAAACGGATGGGGCCACTCCTCCGAAGAGGAGCAGGCTCGCCGCAGCATCTACATCTTCGCAAAACGCTCGTTGATCACTCCGATCCTGGAGAGCTTCGATCTCGCCGAAACCGATCGATCGAGTCCGGTACGATTCACCACTCTTCAACCGACCCAGGCGTTGGGGACACTCAACAGCCAGTTTCTGAATCGTGAGGCGGGGATTCTGGCGGATCGGTTGAAGCGGGAGGCCGGCGCCGAAACACGCGCGCAGGTCCGACTTGCCCTGTACTTGGCGACCTCGCGAACCCCGACGGAAAAAGAAATCCGACGGGGCACCACCCTCATCGAGACTCTTCAATCCCAGGACCACTCTTCTCCGGAAACAGCACTGAAATATTTTTGCCTGATGGTGCTGAACCTGAACGAACTCCTGTATTTGGACTGAAAACAACGGCGCCTTCTTATGAGCCAATTCAACTCACTGCCCCGTCCCGCATCGGGAGGCTTCTGTCGCCGGACACGCCGGGAGTTTCTCTGGGAGGCAGGCGCTGGATTTACGGGCCTCGCCCTGACTGGACTCCTGGGCTCCGACTCCTTTTTCACTTCGACAGCAAACGCCGCACCCGCGTCGGGAAAGTTAATCAACCCACTGGCACCTCAGTCGCCGCAACTGCCAGCAAAAGCCAAGAGCGTCATTTTCTTATTCATGTATGGAGGCCCCAGCCAGGTCGACACCTTCGATTACAAGCCGGAACTATATCGTCTCGATGGCAAAACCATCCCGGTGAAAACCTTCGGCCGAGGCGGGAAGAAGAATGAAGGCCGCGTGGTCGGGCCCAAGTGGGCATTCAAACAATATGGCCAGTCCGGCAAATGGGTCAGTGATCTGTTCCCACACCTTGCAACGTGCGTGGACGACATCGCATTTCTTCACTCCATGACCGCCGACTCGCCGATCCACGGATCCGCAATGCTCCAGATGAACACGGGCAAGATCCTCTCCGGCAGCCCCTGCCTCGGCTCCTGGGTGAACTATGGGCTGGGAAGTGTGAATGAAAATTTGCCAGGATTCGTGGTGATGCTCGATCCCACGGGAGGTCCGATCAGTGGCGCAAAAAATTGGTCGAGCGGGTATATGCCAGCGACCTATGGCGCCACCCTCATGAGATCGGCCGGCGACCCCATTCTGGATCTGCATCGCCCCGAGGGAATGAGCGAGGAGGCGCAGCGCCGAATGCTCGACACGATGCAAAACTATAACACCGATCACCTCACCGCACACCCGGACAACAGCAACCTTGCCGCTCGCATCGCCAGTTACGAAATGGCGTTTAATATGCAACGCCACGCGCCCGAGGCGGTCGATCTGACTCAGGAGAGCGCAGCAACTCGGAAATTATACGGACTCGATGACAAGCGCACGGAAGACTTCGGCCGGCGCTGTCTGCTGGCCCGTCGAATGGTCGAGCGGGGTGTGCGATTCGTTCAACTCTACGCCGGTGGAGCGCACAATGACGACAACTGGGATGCACACGGCGATCTCGTCAAAAATCACACCTATCACGCGGGCCGCACCGACAAGCCGATTGCGGGATTGCTCAAAGATCTCAAGCAACGTGGATTGCTCGAAAGCACGTTGCTTGTTTGGGGCGGGGAATTCGGCCGACAGCCCACCGCAGAGTATGCCGCAGGCACCGGGCGAGACCACAACGCCTATGGGTTTACCATGTGGATGGCTGGGGGCGGGGTGCGGGGTGGAACCACCGTGGGCGAGACGGATGAGTTGGGCGCGGCTGCCATTTCGGATCGGCTCCACGTGAAGAATCTGCACTCCACCGTGCTCACCCAAATGGGGCTCGATTCCGACAAGCTTACCTATTTCTACGGCGGCCTGAATCAGAAACTGGTCGGTGTCGAAGGAGCTGACCCGATTCGGAAAATCATTTAGGTAGGCGAATTCCAAAGGAATCCTCGCTCACCGCCTAGGCTTTGAGAGCTACCTCGAGTCCTGGCTTTGACGCTCGGGAGAAAAGGTGTCTTTTCGTTCGACAGCGCCGTCATCGGAGTGATTCGCCCCAAAGGATGCCAAGGATTGTAACCGAACGGTTACAATTTTGGTCAACTGACATGTGATCCAGAAGCCAGGCTCAACCCGTATGAACGCTATAGTGACGAAACGAACCTTATCGGCAGCGCGGCTCGTCGCACTCGTGCTGGTCTATTGCTTCGCATCCTCCACGGCCCCGCAGGCTCAGGAAAATCCGCCCGCCCGCAGGCCAGGCTCCGACTTGGATGGACCGCCACCTGCCGGCCCAGGGGGTACCCGCCGCGGTGGATTCGGAGGCATGATGCAGGAGGAGACCAAGGTGGTGAAGCAATTCGACAAGGATAACGACGGCCATCTCAACACGGCGGAGCGCAAAGCCGCGCGCGAATTCTTGCAGAAGGAAAAGGCCAACGGCGGTGGCCGACGTGGTTTTGGGCGGCCCGGCGGCCCGCGCGGGTTTGGTGGGCAGCGTGAAAAGCAGGAGCCGCCAAAGCCTGGCGCGAAATTATCGCCCTCAGACGTTAAATTGTTTCCCAATACGTCGTTGTACGATCCGAAAATGTTGCGGACGTTCTTCCTGGAATTCGAGAATGCGGACTGGGAAAAAGAGCTGGAGGATTTTCATAACACGGATGTCGAGGTACCGGTCAGGCTGATAGTGGATGGCAAAACCTACCCGGACGTGGGAGTCCACTTTCGAGGGATGTCCTCCTACGGAATGGTCGGCGAAGGCCGCAAGCGCTCACTGAATCTGACTTTGGATTTTGTTCATAAGGACCAAAACATCGGCGGATATCGCACTCTGAATTTGCTCAATGCACACGAAGACCCGACCTATCTGCGCCCAATCCTGTTTCTCGACATCGCTCGGGAGTATTTGCCCGCAGCCAAGGCAAATTTAGCGCGCGTCGCCATCAACGGCGAAAGCTGGGGCATCTACGATAACGTTCAGCAATTCAACAAGGACTTCGTCAAGGAATGGTTTGGATCGACCAAGGGCGCGCGATGGAAAGTGCGCGGAAACCCGGGTGGTCAAGGGCGACTCACCTACCTCGGCGATGATCCCGCGGCCTACAAATCCATCTATACGATCAAGAACAAGAACGATCCGAAGGTCTGGGCCTCGTTCATCAAGATGTGCAAAGTTCTCAACGAAACGGCGCCGGACAAGCTGGTGGAGGCTTTGAGCCCGTTGCTCGACATCGACGGCGCACTCAGGTTCATCGCACTCGACAACGCCCTGATCAACAACGACGGCTACTGGATTCGAACCAGCGACTACAGCATTTACCAGGATGAGAAGGGTCGCTTTCACATCCTGCCAGCGGATGTAAACGAGACATTTGTCAAACCGGGCGGGCCGGGTTTCGGAGGAGGGGGTCGCGGCGGTGGTGGTCCGGGAGGGTTCGGGCCTGGGGCGATCCTGGCTCCGCAAATGTTGGCGCAGGGCGACAAGAACGCCGATCTGAAACTCACAAAATCTGAGTTGAGCGCGCTGGCAGAGGCTTGGTTTGACCAACTCGACACAGAGAAGGCGGGCAAGTTGAACCAGGAACGGTTTGCCAAAGGGTTTGGAAACCTGCTCGCTGCGCCACAGGGATTCGGTCCTCCGGGCGGCGGACGCGGATTCGGCCCGGGACGATTCATCGGCCCCGGCTTATTCACCGCCGTGGACGCGGACAAGGATGGATCTCTCACCCGCGCTGAACTCAAAGGCACCTTTGAGAAGTGGTCTTCCGATTGGGACTCCGACAAGAGCGGATCGTTGACTGAAGAGAAGCTGCGTACCGGCCTGTCGGCGGCGCTCCCGGCGCCAAATTTCGGAGGACCCGGCGGACCTGGTGGCCGAGGGGGACCCGGTGGAGGGCGCGGACCGGGCGGTCCGGGCTTTAGCAACATGCCACCGGTAAAGGGAGTCGAACTCGATCCATTGGTGGCAGCGAATGACGCAAACAAACCCCTCATCTCGAAACTGCTGGCGGTCCCCTCGCTGCGAACCCGCTATCTCGGCTACGTACGGGACATCGCTGATAAATGGCTAGATTGGAGCAGGCTTGGTCCGACCGCCGCGCGTTATCACGCGCTGATCGCAGACGATGTCAAGGCCGACACTCGAAAGCTGGATACGACCGAAGACTTTTTCAGGGGACTTACGAATGACATCGAGGGGAGTCGCTCGGGTCCTTTCAGCAATGGTACAATTGGTCTGAAGAACTTCGCCGATCAACGCAGGAAATACCTGCTTGAATACCCGGAAATAAAAAAGCTCGCCCGGTAGTTTCAGTTTCTACTCGCCCTAAAGACTAAGATTAAGGAGGAGATTAAGGGACAGGCAATTGAACAACGCCATTGGTTTACTTCACCGCTGCATAAAAAAACGCCGGCGGTACGTTGAGCCAGACGGTAGGCGAGGTCTCAAGTCTTGAACATCTTTGCCGAAGCAGGGCACGGAAGCGGCGGCCATTGGGCAGCAGGTGAAACCCGCTGTAGGCAAAGGTGGTCATCACCCCACCGTCCCGCAGACGGGGCATGACCCGGTCGAGAATCGCCACCTGGAGCGGCTCTGGGAACACAGTCCACGGCAGGCCGCTGACGATGGCGTCGAAACTTTCGATGCCTCCCAGGAACGAACTGTAGTCAAACTCCTGCGCGGGCGCGGCCTCGAAGGCCAAATCGGGGAAACGGCTGCGAAGCCTGGCCACAAAGTTGGGATTCAACTCGAGCCCGAGATAAAGAGCTCCCGGGCGCATCGCCTCGCGGATCAACGCGGTGAATGGGCCCGTGCCCGGCCCGAGCTCAAGAATGGAACCAGCCTGATCAATGCCGGCTGCCTGCACCATCCGGCGGGCCAGCCCGGCGGACGAAGGCGCGATGGCCCCGGTTGCTTTCCAGTTGGCAAGAAACTCTCGGAAGAAGGCCCATGACATCCCCAAAATTAGCAAAATTGCGGCGCCGGGTCTACCGTTTTATGGAGGCTCGAACTGTCAGGAATAACTGCCTGACGCCACGTGGCAACCGGGCGTCCCGGCCCGGCGGAAACCGGCCAAGGAACGGGTAAGTCTTAGAAATTTGCCGCTCGCCGCAAAGGAGATCTGCCGCTTTGCTAACGGCGGTGATTCCTGAAGTTGAGCGCCGGAATCCGGCGATGGAGAACGAAACCCGGGCGGCAGCGCCATTCGGGCTGAGACACGCCTACGGATTTGCCATCTTCAACGGACTGTCGTCGCAGATCGTGTTGGGCAGTCCGATCATTCTGTATGGGCGTCAACTGGGCGCCGGCGCAACAGTGTTGGGAATTCTGGCGGGGATGATGCCGTTGCTGGTAATCTTTCAACTCCAGGCGTCGCAGTATGTGCCGAGAGTAGGATATAAGCGTTTCATGATGAACGGATGGTCGGTGCGCGTCTTATTCGTCTTCGTGCTAGCGGCGATTCCGCTTACGGCGGGCTTTCTGGATGCGACCACACGATTGACCTTGGTGCTGGCGGTTCTGTTCTTATTCAACTTGCTTCGTGGGATTTCCAGTTGCGCGTGGTTGCCATGGATTACGGAGTTGGTGCCAAGCGGCCTCCGGGGACAGTATCTGACCCGGGAGCAATTCTGCGTAAACCTGGCAGGAGTCGGGGCGTTCGCGCTTGCGGCGAGCGTTCTGGGGAATGGGGGTGCGGAGATGCGATTCGCGATGGTTTTTTTGTTCAGCGCCATGGTGGGTGGCGTCAGCTTGTTCTTCTTGAAGCGAATCCCGGATGTGGCGATCCCGCATGAAGAGGCAACCGCCCGGGGGCCGGTGCCGTGGATGCAATTGGCGGCGCACCCGCCCTTCCGACGATTATTATGGCTCAATCTGGCCTGGGCGGTTGCCTACGGCGGACTCCCAACGTTCATCGTAGCCTTTCTCCGAACTCATGCCGACCTGAAGGATGGAGTGGTCTTGTGGGCGATGGTCGCCTTTTTTGTCGGAGGCACCGTCTCCACCTGGGTGGCCGGGAAACGTCTCGACCGGCTGGGGAGTAAGCCGGCGGTCATTCTGACACTCTTGCTCGGCGTGGGACTTTCAATCGGTTGGATGCTGCAGGCTGCCGGGGTTGTCGAGACCACACTGGCGCGAGCGATGGCACTTTTGCTGGTACTCGGGCTTGCGAACGCCGTTTTTCTGGCGGCCACAAACCGCCTGGCGATGCTCACGGTGCCGAAGGCGGGCCGAAGTCATTTCTTTGCCCTGTATTCGGTTGTGCTCAATTTGGCGCTCGGATTGGCACCGGTCGTATGGGGACTGCTGATTGACGGGGTGGGTGCCCGGCGAGGGCACGCGCTTGGGTTGGAGTGGAATCAATATGGCGCATTTTTTGGGTTGGTGACGTTGGCTTTCGGGATCGCGTTGGTGACGGCAGGCCGGTTACAGGAAAAATCGGCGAGTGTCGAATCCCTGCTCCAAGAGCTCTTAGTGGATGACCCAAAGAGGGCGCTGAGCCGGCTTTTCATCCGGGGTTGAATCTCTCCCAGGGCCGATTCAAGAAAACCGTTGCTGTCGCGGAGGTTCAAAACTCGGTGTGATCAAGGGAGAATCAATGACCTGCTCTATCCTCTCATCGGAAGAACCCGGGACCTGCCGCAACGGACTGCCCGTCTGAACTGACGGACCAAGAGGCAGGTCATTCGCCCTATCAATCCTCCAAATCGGGAAGAAAGCGGCGTTTCCCCTCCATAAATTCTGAAACAACGGTGTTCGCGAGTCTCAGTCTCTCCCGAACCCCTCCCGCGCCGCCGGAATGCAGTAACATCATGCAAACGCTCAGGACATCACCGGTGCCGGTATTCGTCACCGGTGACAATGCCAGCACAGGAGGCTCGATTTCCAATTTCCCGTTTTGATAAAAACCCGCGCCCTGCTCACCGAGATGAACCACGACGGCGTCAGCTCCCCATCGAGTGATTTTCTCGAGCGCTGGCTGCAATTCCGCAGTGTCGGCGAATTCGCACAGCTCGCGGGCGTTTCCGTGGGCAAGCGATACGTAAGGCAAGACATCCCGAACGGCTTGTTTGCGCGCCTGAATCGCCGAAGAATCCGCGTTACCCCAGGCCGGATCCCAGTTCAGGTCCACGGAGATCGTGAGATTGCGGACCGCTGCTGCTTTAAAAAGGAGGGCATTCCCACCGAAGAGCATCGCTTCTGAAAACCAAATATCGGCTCGCAACAGATGTTTGCATTTTTCCAATGCCTGCAGATTCAAGTCAGCAAATTCCAGCGCTCTACTGGCGGGCAGGCAGCTCAGAAAATGGCGGCGCCCGTTTTGGAAGGAAAGAGCCAGCGAGGTGCCGGTACGATGGGACGGGTCGCGCGCCAGAAATGCGGTGACGCCATGCTTTTTCAGCGTCCTCTCATGCCGGGTGCCGAGTGCATCCGCTCCGACTTTTGCCAGGAGTGAAACGTACGCTCCCAGTGCTGCTGCTGTGAAAGCGCTATTGGCGCCGCCGCCGCCGATGGTCTCGATCACCCAATCCAAAGACGTCTCTCCATCCTGAAACAGAGCGGGCGCGGGCGCCAGCCGCGATGTCTTGATGTCGCGGTTGATATTTCCGACAACGCAGAGTGAACCGGTCCGGAATTCAGCGTCCGTAAGCATGATCTACGTCTTCCTCAATCCACCGAAAAGCTCGAAGCTCCAAAGACCCAGAGGGCCAGAACGATGTCCCGGTCCGTTACCAACGAATTACCGGGCGCCCGCGCCAAGCGTGGGATTATCCCACCGCGATTCGCTCCGCGCGTAAATACGTTTGGAGCGGCGCCGGGATCGCAATTGAACCATCGGCCTGCTGGTGAGTCTCCACCAATGCGACGAACAACCGCGCCAGGGCCGTGCCGCTGCCGTTCAGAATATGCGGGAAACGGTTTTCACCGGATTCCGTCTTGTATCGAATGTTCATCCGGCGGGCCTGGAATTCCTCGCAATTCGAACAGCTCGAGACTTCCAGATACTGTCCCTGACCCGGAGCCCAGACCTCAATGTCATACGTCTTCGCACTGGCGAAGCCCATGTCGCCGGTGCATAGATTGATCACGCGATAGTGGAGACCGAGATTTTTCAGAATCGTTTCGGCATTCCCCACCAACTTTTCGAGCTCGTCGTATCCCGTCTCCGGGGTTACCAGCTTGATCAGTTCCACTTTGTCGAACTGATGAATGCGAATCATGCCGCGGGTTCCGAGCCCAGCGGCACCCGCCTCCGCCCGGAAGCACGGGGAATAGGCGCAATACCGAATCGGCAACTGTTTTTCGGAAAGGATTTCCTCGCGATGAATGTTGGCCACGGGCGCTTCCGCCGTGGGAAGCAAGTACAACTTTCCGAGGGTTGTTGAGTCGAGGCCTTCCTGCACCGCGTAGGCCTGGTCCCTGAATTTCGGGAACTGTCCCACACCCACCATACAATGTTCGCCGATGATATACGGTGGAGCGACCTCCCGGTAGCCGTGCTCGTGAATATGCAGATCCAGGAGGTAATTGATCAAGGCACGTTCAAGTTGGGCGCCCCAGCCGGTGTAGAGCAAGAATCCGCTGCCGCTGAGCTTTACGCCTCGTTCAAAATCCACCAACTGAAGCCGTTCGCATAACTGCATGTGGTTCGCCGGGGGAAAGCTGAACTCCGCCTTCGTGCCGTGCACACGGATCTCCAGGTTGTCCCCCGCTTCCCGCCCCTGCGCCACGCTCGCATGCGGAAGATTGGGCAACCGGATCAGGATCTCATCGCGCCGTGTCTCCACTTCCGCCACCGTTCGATCCAGGGCAGCGATGCGATCGCCGATCTCTCGCACCTCACCTTTCTTCCCCTCGGCTTCGACGAGCTGCTTCCGTCCCATCAGGGCGCCGATCTCCTTGGAAGCTGCATTGCGACGAGCCTTGAGCTGTTCAACCTCTGCGAGTGCTGTCCTGCGGCGATCATCCAGTGCCAGCACCTCCGCCACCTTCGATTCTTCCCCGCTGTGACGCGTGGCAAGTCGTTCACGGACAAAGTCCGGTTTTTCCCTCAGCAGCCTGATGTCGAGCATGGGCGAGAGGATGCGGAATCGTCCGTCGTCTGGCAATCAATTGGAGACCGATGTCTTCGCCCCAGAAAACTCAAAATAAATCAGTTTCCCGCTGCGATTATCTCCGCGCTCCAACGGAACCGGCTCCTGCTTCAGGGCAGAAAACGAATCTTTTCATGAACCTCAAGTGTGGCCATATTCTCCGTATGGCTGGAACGGTTGAAGTGCCGCTGCCCGTGATAACGCCGGCTTCAAAACACGCTGAAACGCGGGACCCGGGATATCTCGTAATCTGCTGGAATGACCCGGTGAACCTGATGCCGTACGTTACCCAAGTGTTTCAGCGCGTCTTTGGCTGGACACGGAAGAAGGCGGAGAAACACATGCTGGAAGTGCACGAGAAGGGGCGGAGCGTTCTGGTCCGAGATGGGTTTGAGAAGGTGGAATTCTACGTCCACGAACTCCAAAAATATTCCCTGCAGGCGACTCTCGAGAAGGACAGGGTATGATTAAAATTATCCCATGCCTGCTGCACGTGCCACCGCAGGTTCTCAGTGAGGGTGAATCTCATGACTCATGACGTTTGAACGACGCGAAGGTGTTGAGTGGGTGTTCCGATTGAAGCCACGGGAACGCGAATTATTGCTGAGCGTGCTCGGATTCCGGAAGCACTTTCCCCGCCAAAGCCTCGCGATTTCCCGTGATCCAGATACGGCGACGGACCTCTGTGAGGCAGGACAGGATCTGAACAGCAGCCTCGCGGCCCACTGGGGACTGGTCGCCAAATCCGTTGACCGAATGCTCAAGGATCCGGTCCGCTGCCGAGGCATCGACGGCGGCCATGAACTGCTCATGGACTCCGATCAAGTCCACGGGCTGCTGCAGGCCCTCAACGATGTTCGGCTGAGAGCCTGGGAGAAACTGGGCCGCCCTGATGTCGAGACCGGGGTCGTCCTGAAAATAGGCTCCGACAATATCGTCGGCTTGAGAGTACTTCAGCTGACAGCCCTGTTCCAGGGTAGCCTCCTCGAAGCGCTCGATCAAAACGCATCTTAGTACCGGACATTGTCGGATCCCTCCGAGTTTTCCGTTGGATTCCCCGCGATGGACTCACCCGCAGAACCACTTCACTTTCCTGATCCGCGACGGGCTCGCCACGACGGGCTCGTCGCAATCGGTGGGGATCTTTCTATTCAACGCCTGCTTCTGGCCTACCGAAGTGGCATTTTTCCATGGTCGATCGCTCCGATCACCTGGTGGTCACCGGATCCGCGCGGCGTCATTGACATGGACTGCATTCATATTTCTTGCAGCCTGGCGCGGACGCTGCGCCAACATCGATTTGAAGTCACTTTCGATCGAGCGTTCCGGGAAGTGATCGAAGGGTGCGCCCAGGCTCGACGGCCGGACGGAGCCACGTGGATAAGCGTGGAATTTATGGACGCTTATACAGCCCTTTACGACGCGGGTTACGCGCACAGCGTCGAGTGTTGGCAGGACGGAAAACTCGCCGGTGGACTCTATGGAGTCGCCGTGGGCGGACTCTTCGCCGGGGAATCGATGTTTCATTTCGTGGACGACGCCTCCAAGGTGGCGGTAGTGCGGTTGGTCGAACATTTGAAGACGCGTGGCTTTAGCGTGTTTGATACTCAGATGGTCACGCCAATCACGGCGTCGCTTGGAGCGATCGAGATTTCGCGCGCAAAGTACCTGAACTGCCTCAAGGCCGCTGTCGGGTTGCCCTGCCAGTTTTCCTAGCTGGGATCACTCCTAACCCGACTTAGCGGATTCGCGGCCATGGAATTCGGAAGTCATTGATTTGCAATGGAAGGATTCAAAAGGTCTGCACTACACCGGGCCTGTCGCCTGAATTGAAGTGATGCGTGGTGGCGGCTGTTTGGGTAGGCTTAATCGCAAC
>SIBK01000059.1 GCA_009695205.1 Pedosphaera sp.
ATGCGGTGCCGGCCAGGAGCGGTCTCGGCGGACGGCATCGAGTTTCAGGGCGATTGCGTAAGCTGGTTTAGGGTCGTCGTTCTCGTGCGCGGCGAGCCACTGAATTGCCCTTTCTCTAAGTTCCAGCGCGGGCGTTCCGGCGGTGCGAGAGCTCACTTCGAACTCTCCATGGTAGCGACCGGGGCGGCCGAGGCGGGCTGGATCTTAATCCGTGGGCGATAATTCGAGATCCGAGCTTTGACTCCGTAGTTATCACGAAGCCAGGCCAAGACTTTCTCTGGCTCGAAGTAGTCCTTTCGGGAACCAATCTTAATGACTGGACAGCCACGGTTAGCAAGCGTGGTTATAGTTCTGATGGAAGTCCGAAGGAGCGCGGCTATTTCCTTCTTGGTCGCCATTGCCGGCAAGGCCAAGGTTGCGGGGCTGGTGATGGGGGGAGATGTGTCGGACATACACCTTCGCACGTCGCTGTGCACTGTCGGGAATACGAAAGGTCGCCCCCATTCAAGCACGCTGCCCACAAAACCACGCTTAACGCATTGAAAAGCAGCATGATACACCTAAACGAAGAAAAATGAGAATTATTCGGGAAGGCGCGAATTCCCTTCAAAACAGGCCAGATACAGTAGAGAACCGCCCCGCGATCACCTCGCGGCGGGAGGGCAGATACTGAAGAACCTCTCCGCAGCGTTCCGGGTTGCGAGTCCCCGATAGTGTCGGAAAACCACCTGTGCCGAATTGCCAGCTTCGAGCGAGACTTTCGCCACGTCGTCGGATTGCCCAACCCTGTAACGTGACACCGAGCGGCCCGATCTTCTCTTTCAAGCAAACTAGGTCACTGGCGTCGGCAGAATCGAGAGCGGCAACCATCCCGTCAGAATTCCCGATGGCGATGACGACGCGCAGGGCCTCGGCCTTGGCTCGCTTGAGATCCGAGAACTTCCGAATCTGCCGTTTCCCATTGGCAGAACCTACCACTTTGAGGGCAGTTCCGTAAAGGATGATGGCCGCTCTTACTATATGGTGTTAGTCATACGCAAATCTGTGCCCAAAGCGTGCCTAAAAATATAGAACGTGTCGTGATTTTGAGGGAAAAATCCTTTGTAACTCCTTTGTAACTCCTTTATACTGAACTGGAGCCAGTGGTCGGGATTGAACCGACGACCTACGGTTTACGAAACCGTTGCTCTACCACTGAGCTACACTGGCATCAAGCGTTACACCTCGCTACGAGGCCTATTAGACCCGTTTTTCATAGGCAACGCCCCCGGTTCCGGCAAGTGTTTTCAACCCCTCTTTTCCAGTATCCCAACCCCGAGGCCGAAATGTCACCCCTTTTGCCCGTTGGCTTCGACCTCGTCCCCCGGCATGCTCCACCTCACGGCGGTCCGGTTTTCCGCTCCAATTCGAATCATGCCTCCTCCCGCTCAACGCGATCTCCCCAGCCTCAGTGATCAGGAATTGGTCGCTTTGGCCCAAAAGGGCGATATGGCCCTGTTCGAAGAGCTGGTATTCCGGCATCGGGACAAGGTTTACGCCCGGGCCTACCTCATGATGCACCAAGAGGACGCCGCCCTCGACGCCTCCCAGGCCGCCTGGGTCAAGGGCTGGCAACGCCTAGCCCAGTTCAAGGGGGATTCAAGCTTTTCCACATGGATGACTCGCGTGGTGATAAATGTGTGCCTCGATGACCTCCGGAAACAAAAGCGGGTTCATTTGGAATCTATCGAGGAAATGGATGAAGAAACCGGTGGCGTGGAACGTCAGATGCCCGTAGTGATCGTTAATCCGACGGAAGGGATGGAGCAAGATGAGCTCCGAAGGCGGATTGATGACGCATTGGACAAACTGAGCTCAGCTCACCGGACTGTTTTGGTACTGCATGAATTTGAAGGACTTGAGTACAAAGAAATCAGCGCTCGGGTCGGAATCTCCATCGGAACCGTCATGTCCCGCCTTTTTTATGCACGCCGGAAAATGGCTACTTTACTGCAAGGCCTGAGAAAGGAACGTACCTCATGAAATCGACCCCTAATCCCACTAACCTGACGGTCCAGCAGATGCTGGCGATCCAAGCGGATGTCGATGGCCAATTGGAGCCTCCGCAGCGGTCTGAAGTGCGCGCATTGCTTGCGGCGAACCCGGCTGGGGGAGTTTTCCGGGACCAGATCTCCGGGATGCGCGCGTTGATTCGCCGAGGCGAGCCCACACGCGTGGTTTCTGAGGCGCGTGATTTTTACTGGTCACAAATCCGCCGTCAGATTGAATCTGTGGAAAAAATGGCAGTGCCATCTTCACCGAACCGGCGTGTGGCGCTTTGGTCACGCTGGCTCGGGTGGGGGGTGCCCGTACTGGGCGCCGCAGCGGTTGCGTTGGTCATGATGGGGCCCGGCGGTCGTTCCGGTTCGGAAACGGCGGCCCTTATCGAAGGCAGCCAATTGGAGGCGAGCGGGCTAGTATTTCGCTCAGAATACGACGGTGTTACCATTCACTGGATCAATTAGAACCTCTTTATTTTCGTAAACCTCCCTTTCGAACAACACGATCACATACTTTAGATGTCATGTCGCGTCTCTACCGTTTCATCGTACTCATCGCTCTGATTATTTCGGGATTTTCGCTGACGGCCTCTGCGGCTGTGTTCAAGGCAAGGTTGCAGCTTGCGTGGGGCACGGATGGAATCAAGCCGGAGGGCAAGGCTTGGACCGAGTTGGATGCAAAGGCGAAAGATAAGCTTCGAAACCTCCGTTGGAAGAATTACTGGGTGGTGAAAACGGCGGAGTCAGCGGTGAGCGGCACCTATCAGCGGACGGCGCTCAGCGACAAATGCGCGGTGGATATTCGCGAGGTTGGCAACGGGCTGCTCGAGGTGAGGATTTTCGATTTGAAGGCGGGCACGGAGCCGAAGTTGGTGAAGACGGTGCAGCACGCCATCAAGGCGCTGAAGGACGGAGAGTATTGCATCATTGCGGGTGACGACAAAAACAACTGGGAGAATGCCTGGATTGTGATTATCACGGGTGTCCGTTGACCGGCGACGGGCACGCGGGTACCGCAATCATCGCTTGCGTTGACGGGCCGGGTAGCCAAGTCTCCGCCGCGTTTTTTTTATGAATTACTCAATAGCCCATCGGGCAGCGACCTTGTCCCCTTCTCTTACCCTGGCTATTGACTCCAAGGCCAAGCAAATGAAGGCGGAAGGGCTTGATGTCGTGGGTTTTGGAGCGGGTGAACCTGATTTTGACACTCCGCAGCACATCAAGGATGCGGCGGCAAAGGCGCTGGCGGATGGTTTTACAAAGTACACACCGAGCAGTGGCATCCCGGAGTTACGTCAGGCGCTGGCGGACAAATTCCAGAGGGAGAATGGTCTGACCTACAAGCCGTCGCAGATCATTGTGAGCTGCGGGGGCAAGCACTCGTGCTTCAATGTGATCCTGTCGACATGTCAGGAAGGTGACGAGGTGATCATTCCGGCTCCGTATTGGTTGAGCTACCCGGAGATGGTCAAGTTGGCGGGGGCGAAGTCGGTGATTATTTCCACGTCGGATCGCACCGAATTCAAGGTTACGCCGGAACAATTGCGTGGGGCGATCACACCGAGGACGCGTCTTTTTGTGCTGAATTCACCGAGCAACCCGACGGGCTCCGTGTATACGCCGGACGAGATTCGGATCCTGGGGGACATTTGTGTGGAGAAAGGGGTGCTGATCATGAGCGACGAGATCTACGAGCACCTGTTGTATGACGGAGCGAAACATCGATCGGTCGCCTCGTTCTCCCAGGCGCATCTTGACCACACGATTATTGTGCATGGCTTTGCGAAGGCGTGGAGCATGACCGGTTGGCGGCTTGGTTTTCTGGCGGCACCGGAGCCGATCGCGAAGGCGATCGACGCGGTACAAAGTCATAGCACGAGTAATCCGACGTCGTTTGCGCAGAAGGGTGCTGTGGCAGCGTTGACAGGATCGCAGGAGCATTTGCCTCGGTGGCTGGCGGAATACGACCGCCGGCGGATCTATGCCTGGCAAAAGTTGAACACGATGCCCGGGGTAAGTTGCGTAAGCAGTAAAGGGGCATTTTATCTGTTCCCCAACATCAGCGGCACAGGGCTTCGTTCCGCAGAGTTTTGTTCACGCCTGCTGGAGGAGGAAAAGGTGGCAGCCGTGCCGGGGATTGCTTTCGGGGCCGATGACTACATCCGAATCAGCTACGCCACGGGTTTGGCGAACATAGAAAAGGGGTTGGACCGGATGGACCGGTTTGTGCGGGAGCGGAAGAAAACGGAGTCGAATGCGGGTCAGAAGGGATTCACGTTGATCGAACTGCTCGTGGTGATTGCGATCATTGCCATCCTCGCGGGCATGTTGTTACCGGCACTTGGCAAGGCGAAAGCCAAAGGGCAGGGCATCCTGTGCATGAGTAACCACAAGCAGCTCTTGCTGGGATGGCACATGTATTCGAGCGACAATGGGGACAACATTCCTTACGCGTATGCACCGGAGAGCGACTCGAAGACGTCGGATGGGGCTTGGGTTCAGGGCATTCTGGAATTGGGTAATCCGAGTACGAAGGATAACTGGTCGACCGAGGCCCTGGAGCAGAGTCCCCTCTGGAATTATACGGCGCGTGCGAAGGGGATCTGGAAGTGCCCTTCGGACCACAGCACCGGCGTCAACAATCTGAAGGAGCGGGTGCCGCGGGTGCGCAGCATGTCCATGAGCATCTGGACGGGAGGCAATCAGGGCACCGACGGCGGCTGGGGGCCGCAGTGGAATGTTTTTCGAAAACTGACGGCGTTCAACGACCCGGGCCCGACGATGACCTATGTGCTGTTGGATGAGCGGGAGGACAGTATCAACGATGGTTTTTTTGTCGTGGTGATGGATGGATATCCGGATAAGTCGAAGACCACCCTGATTGACGTCCCCGCGAGCTATCATAACAAGGCGGGAGGCTTCTCATTTGCAGACGGCCATTCCGAAATCAAGCCGTGGAAGGATCCGCGTACGACGCCGTCAATTAAGGCGGGTTTGGGTAGTGGGACGCAGGCAAATAATTTGGATGTCTACTGGATGCAAGACCACAGCACGCGAAAACGCTGATTACTCCTGCCCTCGTATAATCTTGGTGACCCCTCACCCGGCCTCTCTGCATCGGATGAAGCGAGAGAACCCACCGAACTCAACGTGCGAGACGTGACGCCATGAACCACGGTCGGAGCGCGGACTTTAGTCCGCAGGGTGCGCCTCAAAAATTCCATCACTCGTCGGCATTTTGACGGTCCTTCGGGATAAATCTCGTGCTCCGGATCGGCAGTTCATGGGTAGCAAAGTTTTCCAACGAATGGACATGAATTAAGACCATGAACCGTTACGGGACAGAGGATTGCGCGGACTCCCGTCCGCGACTACGGGCGACGGTATATGCGGCCTACGCAGCCGTGGGGACGCGAAGCGCCTCCAGCTCTTCCCAGCGACGAAACAAGAGCTCGAGGCGGGTGCGAGCAGCATCCAGTTCGGCGTTGAGTTCCGTGGTGCGATGTCCGTGTGTTTGATGAAAATCCGGCTCTACAAACATAGCTTCCAATTCTGCAACACGGCCTTCGCACTCATGGATTGAGGCTTCCATTCCCTCCAACTCCCGTTGCTCTTTGAAGTTTAGCTTCCGACTCTTCGGTCCCGCCGGAGTTGCCGTCACCTGTCTCGCAGGCTGAACGCCTCCCTTGGCGCCCGTGGACACGGATGCGGGGATTACCGCGGGGGCATTTCGGCGGGTCTTTTGGACAAGATAATCGTCGAAGTTTCCGACCGATTGAACGATGCGTCCGTCGCCTTCGAACGCGAGGATGCCGGTGCAGACGCGATTGAGGAAATAGCGGTCGTGACTTACGAGGAGGACGCAACCGGGGAAACTGAGGAGAGCCTCCTCGAGCACGCGGAGTGTGGGCAGATCCAGATCATTGGTAGGTTCATCGAGGATGAGGAGGTTGCCGCCCTGTTTCAGAATCCGCGCTAGCAGCAAGCGGCTACGCTCTCCACCGCTGAGATGTTCGACGCGCGTGGTAATCCGGTCGTCGGTGAACAGGAAACGTTTCAGGTAGGCGCGCAGCGACAGTTTGCTCTCGCCCCATTGGACGAATTCGGTTCCGTCGGAAACTTCCTCGAGGACGGTGCGATCTTCACGGAGTTGGAGTCGATCCTGGTCGACATAGTTAAAGCGGGTTAGTTGGCCGATTTTGACATCACCGCGGGTGGGGGCGAGCTGACCGAGGATGAGTCGGAGGAGAGTTGTCTTGCCCAGTCCATTCCGGCCCGTGATGCCAATACGGTCCCGGGGAGCCAGGCTGAGGTCGAGGTCGGAGAACAGGGCGCGTCCTGCGAATTCTATGCCAACGCCAGTGAGGTCCACGATCCGATTGCCCAACTGTGGCGGAGGCGGAATGACAAGTTCCATTTCCGACTCAATGTCGGGCGGCGCGTCTCCTTCGATTTCGAAGAAGCGGTCGAGGCGAACCTTGGACTTGCTGGTCTGGGCCTTTGGGCGCCGGCGGACCCAGTCGAGTTCCCGTCGGAGAAACATTTGGCGTTTGTGTTCGACCTGTTCCTCCGAGGCGAGCTTCTCGGCACGCTGCACGAGGTAATCGGTGTAATTGCCCTCGTACGGTTCAAAGATTCCGTTGCGCAGTTCGACGATGCGATTGGCGACCGAGTCGAGGAAGTAGCGGTCGTGAGTAACGACCAGTAAGGCGCCGCTGTAGCTGGCGAGGAATTCAGTGATCCATTCGACAGAGGCGGTGTCGAGATGGTTGGTGGGCTCATCGAGGATGAGGAGGTCTGGGTGGCTGACCAGTGCACGGGCGAGTGCCACGCGGCGTCGTTCACCGCCGGAAAGACCTTCGATCAGGCGCTCGTCCGAGGGGCAGTCCAACTGATTGAGAGCGGTGCGAATTCGCGAGTCGAGGGTCCATCCGTCGAGACGATTGATCTGTTCCTCAAGATCATCGTGACGGCGTGTATGACCGGGGAGGGTTTCAAACTGGTGGATGAGGTCGAAGACAAAGCGAGCGCCTTCGCGGACGGCGGCGAGGACAGTCGACTTTGGGTCGAGCTCGAAATTTTGGGGTAGGTAGCCGGTGATGAGGCCACGTCGTCGAATGATTTCGCCTTCGTCGGGAGCGAGGTCCCCGGTAAGGATGCGAAGGAAAGTTGATTTACCGGAACCGTTCCGCCCGACAAGGCCGATGCGGTCGCCCTCGTGGATTCCGAGGGTGGCGTGGTCGAGAAGGCTTCGCTCGTTGTGTTTGAGGACCAGATCACGTGCTGTAATGAGGGGAGAATCGCTCACGAAGGCAGGGAAGGTGTCGGCTGCGGGCCGGAAGTTAGTAGCACCGGCCGATTACAAACCATTCTTCGAGGATTGCCAATGAGAACGGATCGGGCCTTTTCAGCTCGAGGAGCATCCGACCTGGTGAAACGGTCTCGGCTTTGGGTTGGCGAATGGTTGGGTTGGACACGTCGGACGGTTTAGCCGGACCCAGGATTGGAAGCTCGTGCTGAGAGATCGATGGGTGAAATCCCGTTGGTCAGGGCGGCCTGGATGGCGTTCACGAGGGCCGCGACGCGCACCGGGAGTGGAAAGTCCGAAGGCGATTCCAGTGTGTAACTGAGTCGCGTACGATTCTGAAACAACCAGAACGCCTCCGGCCAATCCGGACGAAGGCGAGGATCGATCGAGGGTCGGATGATACCCGGTGCATTGATTTCCCGACCGTCGATCATGGCGGCGGATTCAATCGGGCAAACGGAGCGGACGGCGTCAACGATGGCAGGGGCGAGGGATGGCCTGGAATCCGGATTCAATTCGTAGAGGTAAAACCCCGCAGATTCCCAATCTTCGTGTAGGCAGAAGCAAGCGTCGAAGGCGGGAAGTTTGCGAAGCCAGGTGAGATGGGACCGAACCTCAGTACTCCGCCCCTGCAGATAGTCCCGGTTGAGGTCTATCCCGTCGGCGGATTCCCGGGTGTTTCTTCGAAATCCGGTGGGGTTGAGACAGGGTGCGATCCAGAGGCCCGTGTCGGCGGGCCATATATCTTGTTCGAGAAGGCTCAGAATGGCGAGCGGGCCGGCGGGTTCATCGCCGTGGATACCGGCAGAGATATAAACTTGGCGACGGAAGAGGATGGGGGCTGTGGGATTGCGCGTCAGAAATAGCAGGTTGGGGCCGGAGTCGGAGGAGAGCGATTCGGCGCTCCATCCGTGGATCTGGGCTGCGCGTCGGATGCCGTCCAGGACAGATTCGATTTCGATGGTTTCGCCCAAATAGCGGCCGCGATTCTTACCTAGTCGTTCCACGGGAGGATTTTTGGGAATGAACGGATTCTAGAAATCTGGATTCGAGAGGCGGGCGTGTTTCGAAAGCCCTCGAAGTCGCTCCGCGCGGCGAGTAACACCCGATTTGGACGTCCGAATAACCGCGATCTCAGGAATACGAAATACGGGTGGCAATCCGGTGGTATGAATGCAGAACGCTTCATTGAGGTCGGGCGAAGTTCCACCACGCAGCGCCAGCGATCGCGAGCAGGACCACCAAGACCAGAGTGAGCTTTATGAGCATCTTGGTAACCGTCCACGCAAGAATGGATCCGAGGACCACGAAAAGGCCCAAGCCAGCCAACCAGACGACCGGAGGAAGGCTCACTCGGCCGCTGAGTATTTCGCTGATCGTCAACAGGGCTAAAATGGGCGGGACGTTAGGATTCATTGCCAACACGGAACTATCACGGTGGAACGGTGTCCCAGGACGGTCGGCGCTGCAATGTTACGCAACAACGGCCGACCGTACGCGGGTTTTCCTGAGTCGTTCCGCCCCGTGGAGGATCATTCGCTCCGTCGTTTCCCAATTGAGACAGGCATCGGTCACGCTGACACCGTATTTAAGTTCGGAAACTGTGCTCAACGGCTGACTACCCTCGTGGAGGTGGCTTTCAATCATGACGCCAATCAATGGTTCGCATCCTTCGACGCGTTGGGAGATCAGGTTTTGCCAGACTTCCTCTTGCCGGGTATGCAGTTTTCCAGAATTAGCGTGGCTGCAATCAACCATGAGAACCGGTGGCAGGCCGGCCTTGCGCAATTGGACGGCGGCGTCGGCGATGCTGGCGGCATCGAAATTTGTCCGCGTGCGGCCCCCGCGTAATACCACATGGCCATCGGGATTACCGGTGGTGCGGACGACCGCCGCGAATCCTTCCTGGTCAATTCCGAGAAAATGGTGTGGATGCTGAGCGGAGAGCATGGCGTCCATGGCGATCTGCAGGGAACCGTCGGTCCCATTCTTGAAACCGACCGGCATCGAAAGCCCGCTGGCCATCTCGCGGTGCGTTTGGCTTTCCGTTGTGCGCGCCCCGATCGCCGCCCAGGTGACCAGGTCCGCAAGATGTTGAGGGACGATGGGGTCGAGAAACTCGGTCGCCGCCGGCAGTCCCAGCGTATTCACGTCGAGCAACAGTTTGCGACCAATCCGCAGACCCGCCTCGATGTCGTAGCTGCCGTCCAGATGCGGATCGTTGATCAGCCCCTTCCATCCGATGGTGGTGCGCGGTTTCTCAAAATAAACCCGCATCACGAGGAAGAACTGGTCCTTGACCTTCTGGTTGAGGGCAGTGAGGCGACGTGCGTAATCCAGGGCTGAGACGGGGTCGTGAATTGAGCACGGCCCGAGCACCAAAAGCAGGCGGTCGTCCTGTTGGGAGAGGATACGTTTCACCGCCTGCCGGCCACCAACGACCGTGGCGTTCGCGGCCTCGGTCATCGGTAACGTCGTCTTTAAACCGCAAGGGCTTAAAAGGCGATGGGTGGAAATTACCCGGAGATCATTGGTTTGCTGCATAACCGTCGTTGGAAGGTAGCGGGGAGAGGTGCGTTGAAGCAAGGAACGCTGGTAACGTCGATAACGTATGGGATGCCTGAGCTCCCGGGCACGCCCCTGAATTTGTGAGCAAACAATATCACATCGTCGCATCAGGATATGTTGATTTGATCCTTGTCAACATCACTTAAGTTTTGTACATTGGCAGTCGCTATCATGAGTGTTTCTGCTGATTTCCGAAGGCAACGCACCCGGCAACTCGAGGAATTGCTCGCCCGTCGCATCGTCATTCTGGATGGCGCAATGGGGACGGTGATCCAGCGGTACAAGCTGGGAGAGGCCCAATTTCGGGGGGAACGATTTGCCGGTTGGAAGGGGAAGGATCTTAGGGGAAACAACGAGCTGCTTCAGATCACCCAACCGCAGGTGATCGAGGAAATTCACCGTCACTATCTGGAAGCGGGTGCGGACATCATCGAGACGAACACGTTTTCGGCGACCACGATTGGTCAGCACGATTTTCTTTTCGCGAAGCATTCCGAGGGGCGCAAGGATCAGGCGTTTTTTGATGAAGTGGTCCATGACGCGAACCTGCGCGCCGTTGTCCGCGAGCTGAATCAAACGGCGGCCCGATTGGCCTGCAAAGCGGCCTTGGAAGTCGAGACGCGGACGGGAAGGCCGCGGTTTGTGGCGGGCGCCGTCGGGCCCATGCCAGTTACGGCTTCGTTATCTCCGGAAGTGAGTGACGCTGGATTCCGGTCGGTGAACTTCGAACAACTTCGCCGGGCTTATCACGAGCAGATTGAGACGTTGGTAGACGGAGGCGTGGACATTATATTGGTTGAGACTATTTTCGACACACTGAATGCGAAGGCGGCGCTTTTCGCCATCGAGGAGGTCTTTGAGCGAACCGGGTACCGGTTGCCGGTGATGATTTCCGGAACGATTACCGATCTGTCCGGGCGGACGCTCACGGGGCAGACGGTGGAGGCGTTTTGGAATTCCGTCCGGCATACGAAGCCCTTGAGTATTGGGTTCAACTGCGCGTTGGGCCCGAAGGAAATGCGGACCTACGTCGAAGAGTTGCATCGTGTCGCGGACACGCGGATCTGTGTATATCCCAATGCGGGGCTTCCGGATGCCCTGTCGGAGACTGGTTTTCCCGAGACGCCGGATTCCCTGGCGCCGCAGATCCGGCCCTGGGCGGAAGACGGGTGGGTCAACGTGGTGGGTGGCTGTTGCGGCACGACGCCGCCGCACATTGCGGCCATCGCCCGGGCGGTATCGAATTGCCGGCCGCGCGCGGTTATTTTTGTTGAGCCGTACCTCCGGCTGTCCGGGCTTGAAGCCTTTACCCACACGCCGAACATCCCATTCATCAATATTGGGGAACGAACGAACGTTACGGGTTCTCCCAAGTTTTCGAAGTTGATCCTGGCGGGGCAGTATGACGAAGCCCTGGCGATTGCGAAGCAGCAGGTCGAGAACGGTGCGCAGGTTATCGACGTCAACATGGACGAAGGCATGCTGGATGGAGTGGCGGCGATGACCCGGTTTCTCAATTTGATAGGCTCGGAGCCAGATATTGCCCGGGTGCCAGTCATGGTCGACTCCTCGAAGTGGAGTGTGATCGAGGCGGGCCTCCGCTGCATGCAGGGCAAGGGTATCGTGAACTCCATCTCACTCAAAGAGGGTGAGGAAAAGTTCCTGAGTCAGGCTCGGCTGGTCCAGCGTTACGGGGCGGCTGTGGTGGTCATGGCGTTCGACGAACAGGGGCAGGCAGACACTCTGGAGCGGAAGATTCAGATCTGCCAGCGGAGCTATGACCTCCTGGTGGGCCGCGCGGGTTTTGCCCCGGAAGATATCATATTCGATCCCAACGTCCTTACTGTCGCGACGGGGATTGAGGAGCACAATAACTACGCTGTGAACTTCATCGAGGCCACCCGGTGGATCAAAAAGAATCTCCCGAAGGCGCGTGTTAGCGGTGGAATCTCGAACATTTCCTTCAGCTTCCGCGGAAACAACCAAGTCCGAGAAGCCATGCATTCGGCCTTCCTTTACCACGCCATCAGCGCGGGGCTGGACATGGGGATCGTGAATGCCGGCATGCTCGAGGTGTACGAGAAGATTCCGGCGAACCTTAAAGAATGTGTTGAGGATGTGCTTTGGAATCGGCGTCCGGAGGCGACGGAGCGGCTGGTTGCGTTGGGCGAAGAGTTGAAGCGGAGATCCTCCGGCATCTCCGAGGCGAGTGTGAAGGCCGACGAAGCCTGGCGGGCGCTGCCCGTCGAGCAGCGGCTCGAACACGCCCTGGTGAAGGGAATTGACGCGTTTGTGGAATCAGACGCCGAAGAGGCTCGAAAGAAATATGGCCGCCCTCTCGCAGTCATTGAAGGTCCGTTGATGGCCGGCATGAATGTCGTGGGCGATCTTTTCGGCGCCGGAAAAATGTTTCTGCCGCAGGTGGTGAAATCTGCCCGCGTCATGAAAAAGGCCGTGGCCCATCTGACCCCGTTTCTGGAGGCGGAAAAAAAAGAAGCGATCGCGGCGGGACGTGCGGTTCGGACACAGGGCAAGATTCTAATGGCCACCGTCCGGGGAGACGTGCACGACATCGGGAAGAACATCGTAGGCGTTGTTCTGGGGTGTAACAACTACGACGTCATAGACCTTGGGGTCATGGTGTCCTGCGACAAGATCCTCGATGAAGCGGCAAAGCACGGTGTGGACGTTATCGGGCTCAGCGGGTTGATCACGCCGTCATTGGATGAAATGCAGCATGTCGCCCGAGAGATGGAGCGGCGCGGAATGAAGCAACCGCTGCTGATCGGTGGCGCGACGACCAGCAAGGCGCACACAGCGGTGAAGATTGCGCCGGGCTATTCACAGCCGGTCGTGCACGTACTCGATGCGAGCCGGGCTGTCCCCGTGGTGAGCAGCCTGATCAGTTCGGAGTTGAAACCCGCATTCGCGCTGCAGATTCGTGAGGAATACGAGAAGGTCCGCCAAGCGCATGCCGGACAACGTCAGACTCTCCTATGGCTCTCGGAAGCCCGTCAACGCGGGGCGAAGCTGACGTTTGCGGACCTGCCGAAGCCCGAGTTCACCGGGGTGCGTGTGTTGTCGTCGGATGCAACTCCGGGGGATGCGTCAACGTTGCGAATAGAGATTGCCGACCTGATACCCTTCATCGATTGGTCACCGTTTTTTCACACGTGGGAGCTTCGCGGGCGGTATCCGGCCATCTTGCAACACGAACGGCATGGGGAGCAGGCGTGTGCCTTGTTCGCGGACGCCCAGATGTTGCTGGAACGGATGAGCCGTGAACGGCTTGTGGGTCTTCATGCCGTGTATGGCATTTTCCCGGCCAACCGGGTGGGCGATGATGTCGAGGTGTACACGGATGAGGCGCGAAACACAGTTCGTGCGCGGTTTCATTTTCTCCGCCAACAAGCCCCCAAGACGGATGGCACACCGCAAGGGTGCCTCGCAGATTTCATTGCGCCCAGGTCTGCCACGTCGTCGGCGGAGGCCTCCGCCGCGGATACCATCGGGGCGTTTGCGGTGACGGCTGGAATCGGACTGAAGGAAGTCGTCGACGGATTCAAGGCCCGGCACGACGACTACAGTGCGATCATGGCCGAGGCGTTGGCGGACCGGTTGGCGGAGGCGTTTGCTGAGTATCTCCACAAGCGGGTGCGATGTGACTGGGGTTTTGGCAAAACCGAACAGCTCGGCACCGAGCAGTTGATCAATGAAGAATACCGTGGCATCCGGCCTGCGGCGGGATATCCGGCGTGCCCGGACCACACCGAAAAGGGGACACTCTGGGAATTGCTATCGGCGGAGGAGAAAACCGGCATTCGACTAACCGAGAGCTTCGCGATGTGGCCGGGGTCGAGTGTCAGCGGACTTTATTTTTCACATCCCGAGTCCCGGTATTTCGCGGTGGGCAAGCTTGCCCTGGACCAAGTGGAAGACCTCTCGCGGCGGAAGGGCAAAACTCTGCGCGAGATGGAGCGCTGGCTGGGACCGTGGTTGAACTATGATCCGGCATCATCCACGTCAACGATCGCATCCAATCAGACGCCCAAAGTCCTCGCCTAAATGAAGCGGAAAGACAACTCCGAAGGGAGTGTGCCGGAGGGGTGTCCGGAAAAATTACAAACGAGCCGGAAATATCGCGTAAGTTAGCAACGCTGAATGTCAAAATATTAGGGTGCGACCCATTGCTTCTTGCTTCCCAAAGACGCAGGGGGCGCCACGATGAGAAAAACCCGTTGGCACATTACGTTTGGGGCGATTTCACAACAATTCCATTCCTTGTATCGCAACGGGATATCGTCCATTATTCCCGCTCTTAAAGCTCCCCTCTTTCTATGAGCATCTTTTTTGGTATGATCTTTGGCTTCCTCGCGTGGTTTGTCCTTCGCTGCGTGGTGGGCGGGCTGTTCACCGTCGATCAAAACGAGCGCGCCGTGAAAACTCGGTTCGGGCGTGCTATGCGTTTGCCAGGAGTCACCACCCTTAACGATCCCATCGCCGAGCATTTGAATCCTGAGGAACGGGAACGTTATTGCTTCCCACAGGTTCACGTTATCATGCCCGGAGGCCCCTATTTCAAATGGCCTTGGGAGAGGGTCCACCGGGTCAACATCGCTACCCAAACGATCAACATGGCCCATGACCCCGAGAAGCCTGCGGCAAACTCGGCCGGCCAATGGTTGGAGGCGGTGACCAAAGACCAGCTCAACACAGGATTGACCGGGCAGATCCGCTACCGGATTTCAGATCGCAATCTCTACGCGTATATTTTCGGCGTGAAACGTCCCATCGTCCATGTCATGGGCTATTTCGTCTCCATCCTCCGGGAACGCATCGCGAACTTCGAGGTGCCCAAGGCCGAGCCAGCTCCGGAAACGCATGACGGAGATCATATCGTCTCCAACGCAACCATTGGCGTTTCAATCAATGATCTGCGGAAAAACCTTCGTCTCCTGAACGAACACATGGATCGTGAATGCCAATCCAGCTCGGCCCGCTATGGCATACTCCTCGACGCCTCGTTGATCACCGGAATCGATCCCCCCCAAGAAGTCGAATCAGCGCTCGCCGCGATTAATACTGCCTATAACCAAGTATCATCCGACATCAGCCTCGCTCAAGCCGGTGCGGATCAAAAGATCGTGCAATCGCGCCGGGCGGTTGAAATCGAAACACTCAAGGCACATGCTGAAGTCGAACCGCTTCGCGCCCTGGCACGTCAGCTGTCCGATTTAAAGGCATCCGGCGCCGGTGCCCTGGAAACATACGTCCGCAATGTCAAACTTCGCCTCTACAGCCAATCCCGCCGCGTGATTCTGGAGGGCCGCCATGAATAGCTTGCAACAATTCTTCATCGCCGGAGTGGCCACATTCATGACGTTTGTGATTGGTGTGCCCCTCTTGATGCTGCTGATACAGTTCGTCGGGATTTTCATCACCATTCCCGAACGAACAGCCAAGGTGTTCATGTTATTCGGCAAGGTGCTCGCCGTCTACGACGAACCCGGACTCCACTTCCTGCCGGTCAAGCTCGGCTGGCGCGCTTTTATCGTCCGATGGTTCGGTCAGGTCCAGGTCGTCGATCTGCGACTTGACCAGGAGTATCTCCGAAGCCTTCCGGTGAATTCTGAGGAGGGTGCACCCATGGGAATCGGCGTTTGGTACGAAATGATGATCAGCGATCCCGTGGCGTTCCTGTTCAAGAACGCCGACCCGCGCGGTTCTCTTAGCGCCAACGTCAGTAACGCCGCCGTCCGCTGTCTCAGCAACCTCCCGCTCGACCAGATGATGTCCGACCGCCATACCATGAGCATGTCTGTGCGCAACGACGTGTCGCCAAAATCCCAGGAATGGGGTTACCGACTTGGATCCGTATATGTCCGCAAGGTTCATTTCCGAGACGTCGGAATGATCAAAGGCATCGAAGAAAAGGTGGTCAACCGCCTCCGTCAAGTCACCAGCGCCATTCGCCAGGACGGCGCCAACCAGGTGAGCATCATTAGCAGCACCGCCGAACGTCAGGCAGCCATCGAGTTCGCCAAAGCCCAGGCCATGCGACCCAGAATTGTCGGGGAAGTCCTCAAGGATATCGCGCAAGATCCCGAAATTAGCCGAGCCATGTTTCAGGTGCTGGAAACCCAGAACATTCTCGAAAGCAAGGCCGACATTGTCATCATTCCAAGAGGCAACGAAATCACCTCTGCAATTCTCGCTGCGGAGGAGTCCGCCCCACCCACGCCGCCCTTAATAAAGGCCTGACGGAAGCCAGCACAAAGGAAGAGACATGCCGGAAAACCTCGCGCTCGCCTGCCATTCCTCCTATCGACGCGTCGCGGATGGTGGACCGCCGCAGGACCGGATACGTGCGAACGGCGTGTGAGTCTGTTCACTCGAGACCCTAAGATCCTATTTCCGGTGCTCTAACAATTGTTTGTGCCTGCGCCCTCCTCGCGCTCGCCCGCTCCACTCCCGCCGCCGAGCAGCCCATCCCGCCGGAGATGCGGCTCGAAGCACTGCCCGGGCGCGCGCCAGAGCCAACGGGCAATCCAATCACGCCCGCAAAGAGCGCGCTCGGCAGGCTGCTCTTCTTCGACCCGATTCTCTCAGGCTCGAAGGACGTCGCGTGCGCAACGTGCCACCACCCGCGATTCGCCTGGGGCGACGGTCGCGCGACGTCGATTGGGGTCGGTGGCAGTGGCATCGGGCCGCAGAGAAAGTTTCTCGCCTCCAATCCCCTTCCCCTCATTCCGCGCAACGCGCCCACCTTGCTGAACGTTGGGTTCAATGGCTTCGTCGCGGGCGGAAGGCCCGGAGCCGCCGCCGAACCGATGTTTTGGGACGCGCGTGTCACAGGATTGGAGAAGCAAGTCCTTGTTCCCATTCGGTCGCGGGAGGAAATGCGAGGGGATGCATGTACTGAAGCGGATGCGGTGGAGCAAGCTCTTGGCCGTATCCGAGCGATTGCCGAGTATCGCGAGTTATTCGGCGTGGCATTTGAATCATCTCCCGACCAATCCGTCACTGCCGCGCGCCTCGCCCAAGCCATTGCCGCCTTCGAACGGTCACTCATCACTCCGGACACGCCGTTCGACCGCTTCATGCGGGCCGAATCCTCAGCCCTCAACGCGGAGCAACAACGGGGGTTGCGCGTATTCCAGGACTCGGGCTGCATCCAATGCCACGGCGGTCCGATGCTTTCGGACTATAAGCTCCATTTCATCGGAGCACCGGATAGCACCCGCGGCGGCCTTCGCGATTTTCGCACACCCACGCTCCGCAATCTTCGACACAGCGCACCTTATATGCACAATGGCAGCCAGCGCACGCTGCGTGACGTTCTTGTGTTCTACGAGGCTCTCTCCGACGGGGTGAGCGAGACCCTGGATGGCGGCAATTCGGCTGGAGAACCTCGCCTCGACCCTTTACTGAAACGGCTGAACTTGAACGCCGACGATTTTCCGGCGATCGAGGCTTTTCTGGATGCGCTCAACGACGACCGCTACGACCAGTCCGAGCCGGCCCAGGTGCCCAGCAGGCTGCCAGTCGCCGGGGCAAAGAGTTCTCCGTGAATTGCGGTCCGGTGATTCTCCGTTCACCCATGCCGTCTTGAATAAGTCGAGTGTGTGTCGGGTGATGCCACGTTCATGAGCTATATCGGTTCCAGCTCATCCGCGGAGATCTTGACGGCGGCGGCTTGGCCGATGAAATCGAGACGCAACAGCACTTCCACCGTGCCGCTGCGCTGTTCCACCCACCCGTCCAATCCTCGCAGCGCACCAGATCGTATCTTGACCCTCATGCCCACCCCAATCTGAGGCGCCAGGCGGACCTCCACATCGGATCCCAGCGCTCTTAGAATCTCGCTGAGTTGTCGCTCGAATTCGGGTTGCTCCGGGACCGGAAGAATACGGGCCACATGTTTGTTCCGCCGCAAAGTGACGCTCTGTTGGGGTTCCGAAAGTCGGAGGAAGATATAATTTGGAAAAAGAGGCTTCAGGAACACCACCTCCTTTCCTCGGTAACGCTTTACGCTCCGGTAGAGCGGTAGTGAATGGTCGATTCGTTCCCGCTCGCAGTAGGCTGCCAGTTTCTTTTCACACCTCGGTCGGGTGTGGATTACATGCCAGGCCGGGTCCATCATGGACTAAGATCGGCTGACCATCGGCCGCCGGGCCCGGTGAAGAAACCAGTGCTCCATCCGGACGGCACACCATGCCAGAACCCCAACGCCGACTCCGGTAAAGACAAGCACGCTCCACCCGGCGGAATCGTGAACCTGTTTAAGCGCTTCCGCGCCGTGTTGGTGTGCGGTGATCGAAAGGTACAGAGATCGGAAGAAATTGCCGGCAACCGCCAGCCCCAGCCCCGCCAGTAAGAATACAAACTTCCACCCCGGCCGCCGAAGAGTGAGATCACCGATGAAGAGCGCTGCCATCACGCTCGACTGCAGACTCCGAATGCCGCTGCACGCATCATCGACTCCGACCACGCACCCGGGAAGCCGGATGAGATTGCCCTGCTGCAGCGCTGGAATTCCCAGCAGGTTCAATACCTCGACATTCAATCGGGTGACGATGCCGCGAAGCCCCTGAACGACCGGCGAGAGAAGGATGTCCGGCATGGGCACCGCGACAAAAAAGAAAATCATCGGAAATAGGAAATGACGCCAGGTGGCCCGTCCGTACCGCAGCCAAATCCAGGCCGTGAGAAACAGCGCACACGCAATGCTCACTGCCAGACTTGTCCACGCCACACGGGCAATGGCATTCTTATACAGCTCAGCAATCAGCAGGAGAGGCCATGCCGCCACCGCTGGCAGCAATCCCTGCCCCGGGGACACCGGTTCCCCCCGCCGCGGCCGCGTCGGCCATCGCTCCCACCCGAGATACGCTGTCAGTATCAGTACGATCCAGCCAAACCGGGATTCCACGTTGGAGTTCCAGTAGTACGACAGGTCCCGCAACCACCACGCACCCACTGCCGCGGCGGGGATCCACCACACCCAGGCGCTGCCCGCGCGTAGGTTTGAAGGATTTCCCGCATCAGCTCCGCCATTCATTTCTAACAACCCTTTCGCCTCAATCATTTTCGAGGCAAGCAGGAAAGCTCGCTCCCGGCTGTCACCGGGTTCGTTACCCGCCATTCGTTCAACCCTCGATCTCCAGGACCGCCCTCTATCGCAACGCCGAGCAATGGCAACACCTCACCTATCAAATACAGCGACCCCGTCACCAGCACCAACGGCTCAGACGCCACACATTGCAACGCCTCTTTCACGGAATGACACACTTCCACTCGCCCGCGCGGATCTGCCCCCTCGCAAGCCCTCCGCAATTCCTCCGGATCCGCCGATCGACAGGTGTCCAAACGACATAACACGATTCGTTCTGACAGGCGCGCGAGTTGGGAGCACATCTCCGCCCAGTCCTTGTCGACAAGCATCGCCATAACCAGGGCCGGCCTTCGTCCAGGATACTCGGTCCCCATCGCCATCTTCAACGCCTGAACTCCGGGAAGATTGTGGGCACCGTCCAGAATATACGTCTGCCCCGGCCGATCAATTCTCTGAAATCGCCCGAACCAGCACACCCGCGCGAGTCCATCGCGCACGGCCTTCCCACCCACCGGAATCATCGGCTGCAATTCCTCCACCACCGCGATCGCGATCGCCGCATTCATGCGCTGATAATCTCCCGCAAGACCCAGATCGATGTGGGAGTCCACCGGAGTATTCACCACTCGCAGTCGGGCCCCCATCACCTCCGCGCACGCGCGGATGACATCCAGCGCCTCCGGTTGGTCCACCCCTGTGACCACGGGAACGCCCGCCTTGATGATCCCCGCCTTTTCGGTAGCGATAGCGGCCAGAGTGGTCCCAAGCCATGCCTGGTGGTCCCATCCAATATTGGTGATCGCAGAAACGAGCGGCGTCACCAAATTCGTGGCATCGTACCGGCCACCCAATCCCGTCTCCCAGATCACCACGTCGCATCGCTGCTCCAGAAACCACATCAGCGCCATCGCCGTGGCGAACTCAAACAACGTCACGCTCGCGTCCGCGCCGGGCCGGGATTTCTCTGCCAGCGCACGCAGATCGCTGGCAATGCGCGCTAGGTCGCAATCCGGAATTGGCTCCCGGTTGACTTGGATGCGCTCGGAAAACCGAACGAGATGGGGTGAGGTGTAGAGCCCAACCTTCAAACCCGCCCCTCGATAAATGCTTTCCAGCATCGCGCAGGTGGAACCTTTTCCATTGGTGCCCGCCACATGCACGAAGCGGAGACCGTCCTGCGGCGACCCCGCGAGATCAGCCAGCCACAGGATTGCCTCCAGCCCGGGCTTCACCCCGAACCGGCGCAATCCCAGCAGATACTCCACGGTTTCCGTTGCTGTCACACCGCAAGGCTGCCGCGCGATCTCTGGTAGTTCAAGTGGCGGAAGAACTCAATCTGCTTCGACTTCTCTTCAGAAGCGGCGGACATTTGGCGCATGGATCTAAAGTTCCGGCGGGTTGATCTTCAACTCCGTCATTCCTGGGCCATCGCGGCCGATGGCCCGAGCTCGGGCAAGTCGGTCTGCCCGGTCGTTTTCGTCGAGCTGACGGATTCCGGCGGAACTCGCGGCCTGGGCGAAGGTTCCCCGTCCAGTCAGTACCATGAATCCGTACAGACGATGGCTGCCTTTCTGGAGCACGTGGACCCGAGACATCTGTCCTTCGACGATCTCCCGTCTAGCATGACCTACCTCGATTCGATCGCTTCGGGCAATTATCCGGCGAAATGTGCGATCAACCTTGCATTGATCGACGGCTCCGCACGTGCCACGGGCCGCACGGCATGCGGGCTCCTTGGATTGAAATTCGAGGAAGGGCGGCACGAGACCTCGTTCAGCATTGGATTGGATTCGCCCGATGAGGTCGAGCGGAAGGTGCGCGAGGCCGGAGGGTATCCGATCCTAAAGCTGAAGGTCGGTGGTCTGCACGATCGCGAAAACCTTGCTGCTGTCCGCTGTGCCGCCCCGGGGAAGACGCTGCGAGTGGATGCCAACGGGGCGTGGAAAACTCGGGAGCTCGCCCTCGAAAAAATTGAATGGCTGGCCCGGGACCCGCTGATTGAATTCGTTGAGCAACCGATGCCCGCGGACACGTCAGGGGCGGACCTCGAATGGCTGCACGCGCGTTCCCCGGTGCCATTGTTCGCCGACGAATCCTATCAAAGCGCCCGCGATGCCTCACGGTGTGCGGCAGGATTCCACGGCGTGAACGTGAAACTCGTGAAAGCGGGTGGTTTGACTGGCGCTTACGCAGCGCTGAAAGCAGCCCGGGCAGCGGGGCTGAAGACGATGATTGGCTGCATGATCGAATCGTCGGTCCTGATCACCGCGGGGGCGCATCTTGCGGAACTCGCCGATTATCTGGATTTGGACGGCAATGTGCTGATAACGAATGATCCGTACCAGGGAGTCCGAAATCTGGACGGTATGTTGAGTTTTCAGGACGTCCGCGAACCGTTCGGACTCCGCGTCCAACCGCAGACTGTCCAGAAGGCAGGGGGGGGTGCCTGACTTCAGAGCACACCACTGCTTGTTCACCGGGCGCGTTTTGCTACCGTCGCCCAGTATGCATTGCTTCCTGCAACTCGTCGCGGTCGCGGTCGCTTTTGGCCACGCCGCTGCTGCTGAGCGGAATTTTGATTTTGGCAAGTTCAAACCGGGTGAAACCCCGGCGGGCTGGCTTCCGTTTGTGGCAGGCGGTGGTGCGGCAGGTGAGTGGAAGGTCGTTGAGGACGAAGTGACCCCGCTGCTCGTCCCGCTATCGGCGAATGCACCCAAGGTCACGCGGCAAGCGGTGTTGGCCCAACTTTCCACGGATCCTACGGCCGAGCGGTTCCCGATCCTCATGTTTGGCGGCGAGAAGTACGGTGATTTTAAATTGACCACACGGTTCAAGCTGGTCAGCGGCAAGCAGGAGCAGATTGCCGGGGTTGCGTTCCGCATCCAGGATGAGAGGAATTTCTACGTTGTGCGGGTCAGTGCATTGAACAACAACCTCGGATTCTACAAATTCGTGCAAGGTCTGCGCAACCAACCGGTGGGGCCCGAAATCAAAATTGACCGCGGCGTTTGGCACGAACTGTCCGTGGAATGCGACGCCAACCGCATCCATGTTCTCCTCAACGGACGCGAGGCCATACCAACGATGAACGACGGCAGTTTCATTTCAGGCAAATTCGGATTCTTTACTAAATCGGATACTGTCGCCTACTTCGGTGACACGCACATCACCTATAAGCCCCTGGTATCCGTCGCGGAGTCCCTGGTCGCTGATACGATGAAGAATTATCCACGACTGCTCGGTGTCCGTATTTTCGGTGCCACTCCCGCGAATCCCGATCTTCATATCGTCGCCAGCAACAACACATCGGAGTTGAGCCAGGCAGCCACGCTGATCGAACGATCTGTCCTCCGAGACAATCAAGCGTACATGGGCAAGGAAAAGGACCGAGTTCTGGTCACAATGCCCCTCCACGACCTCAACGGCGAGGTGATTGGGGTGGCAAAATTTGCTCTGACCACCTTCAAAGGTGAAACCGAGCGCAATGCCTTTGGGCGGGTTCGCCCAATTATTGCCGCTATGGAGCGAAAAATCGCGGCTGCAGGCTCGCTTGTGGAATGAGGGGCGGTCGAGTGAGTGTCCAACCTCGTCGTCTCCCGCCGCGATTCCGGGCTGAGGCAGATTTCCACTTCCGAAACTCTGGGATAGGTCTTGATCGGAGAGTAGACAGTGTAACTCCTTTGTTATTAGAATTTTAATATAATAATAACCAGCCACCTCTTCTCTGCAAACGTCTGCCTGATCCTTCTTATTTTCCGCAGGTTTTGAAAATTCGTGCCCGACTGACCGTTTCCACGCAGCATCTCCGGAATTGGCAAGGAGTATGCTCTGCTCCGCGGTGTGAAACGCGCAGTCTTCTTCGAACGGGATGGGGTACTCAATCACTGTGAGCGGCGGGGAGGTCGCCAAGTCAGCCCAGTGCGATTCGACCAGTTCGTCATTAATCCCAAAGCCCAACCGCTCGTGCAGGCATTGAAGAGTGCCGACTTCGTCGTCATCGTGGCAACAAATCAGCCGGGTATATCACGGGGCGAAATCGACCGGAGGGAACTGGATTTAATGCACCGGGCGCTCCTGAAGAAGCTGGCGATTGACGACATTCTCGTTTGTCCGTACGACGATTCGTCGCACCCGTGTTGCAAGCCGCAGCCGGGTTTGCTCATTGAGGCTGCGTTTAAATGGAGTCTGGACCTGGGCCACTCGTTCGTTGTCAGCAACCGCTGGGAAGACGCCAAGGCGGCACAAGTGGCTGGATGCACCTCCGTGATGATCGATTCGCCCTGGGTGGGCAATGATCATCACGACTTCATTGTTCCGGATCTGGCGACCGCTATTCGCAAAATCCACCAACTCAACACCATCAATTCCCCAGCGACCGCCGCCGCCTGATGTCCCAACCCGAGAGGGGCCGCTTGCCAATGCTTTGCTCCTGCGATTGCACGGGACTCGCCGGTGTCAGCCCGCCGAAGAGCGTTGGCAAGCTGCCGCACTCAGCCACGGTCCAAAGTCGTCGCACCCCCCCCGTACAGCTGAAGAAACTCCTCTTCGTCCAAAACCCGCACTCCTAACAGCTGCGCCTTCTTCAACTTCGAGCCCACGTCTGTCCCAGCGAGCACTATATCTGTCTTCTTGCTGACGCTAGCACTGACACGGCCACCCAGTGATTCGATACGAGCGGTCGCCTCGTCACGGGTCATCGACAGCAGTGTCCCGGTCAAGACCACGGTCTTGTTTTTCAACGGACCTGCGGTGTCAGCCGGTTTGTACAAGCCGGACCCAAAGTTTAGCCCGGCTTGGCCCAGTTTTTCGATCAACCGGCAGTTTTCAGGGTCCGCAAACCAGGCGGCCACACTCCGAGCTATCACCTCACCTACGTCGTCTATTGCGATCAATTCTGACTCGGACGCGGCGGCGAGCCGATCGAGGTCGGCATAATGCCGGCCGAGTGCCTTGGCCACGCCGGCACCCACGTGGAGAATTCCAAGTCCAAACAGCAGGCGCCACAAGTCCCGCGAACGGCTCGCCGCTATCCCGTCGAGAAGGTTGCGCGCAGACTTCTCGCCGACCCTCTCCAAGGACATGAGCTCATCGAGACGAAGTCGGTAGAGGTCCGTAACGTCCCGCACAAGTCCAGTCTTGACCAACTGCGCCACCAAAACATCCCCTGCCCCCTCGATGTCCATGGCACCACGGGCGCACCAATGTCCAATCCGACCGCGGACCTGCGCCGGACAATCGGGATTCGTGCAGCGTAAGATCACTCCCTGGACACTACCGGTGACTTCGCGCCTCGCCTTGGATCCGCATTCCGGACATGTCCGTGGAAAGTCAAAGGAACGCTCATTTCCCGTCCGTTTTTCTGCCACAACCCGAACGACCGCGGGAATAACTTCGCCCGCCTTCTCAATGACAACGGTATCGCCGAGGCGGATGTCTTTCCGGCGCAGCTCGTCTTCGTTGTGAAGCGTGGCACGGCTGACGGTGCTGCCTGCCAAGAACACCGGTTCGAGTTCCGCCACCGGCGTCAACGCACCCGTCCGTCCCACCTGGATGGTAATCGCGTTCAATCGAGTCTCCGCTTGCTCCGACGGATACTTATAAGCCATCGCCCAGCGCGGTGCCTTCGCCGTTGCCCCAGTCCGGTCACGATCCGCCAAACAATTCAATTTGATTACCGCACCGTCTGTTTCGTAATTGAATCCCCGACGGACGCCATCCAGTTTCTGGATGGCCGCAAGGACTTCGCCGAGCTCACGGCAGTGCCAGGTCCGCTCGGGTGTCGGGAAACCGAGGGATTTTAGACGCAGCAGCAATTCCACCTGAGTTGTGGGTTCCGCAGGCGCTCCCACTCCCGGTACAACTTCACCGACTCCGTACAGCACCACGGCCAGTGGGCGGGTAGCCGCGACACGCGGGTCCAACTGCTTGAGAGAGCCCGCGGCGGCATTGCGCGGGTTGGAAAACGGCTCCTCGCCGTCCGCCTCACGCTCCGCATTCAGTTTTCGGAACCCATCCAGCGTCAGATAGACCTCACCGCGCGCCTCCAACACGACGCTTGCACCGCCGATCAACCGCAACGGTAAATTCCGGATCGTGCAGAGATTCGCCGTAATGTCGTCACCCGTCGTCCCGTCCCCACGCGTTGCCCCCTGCACGAGCACTCCGTTTTCGTACCGCAAATTGATCGCGAGCCCATCCACCTTGGGTTCAATCACCCAATCCAACGTTACGCCGGGTAGCAATCGCTGGACCCGGACGATAAAGGCACGCACCTCCTCTTCGGAGTACGTGTTATCAAGACTCGTCATCGGCACCCGATGTTGCACCGAGCGGAATTCACTCACCGGTTTGCCACCTACCCGCTGACTCGGTGAATCGGGCGTGACCAATTCCGGAAACTGCTGCTCGATATCCAGCAGCTCCCGGTACAGCCGATCATACGCCGCATCACTGATCTTGGGCTGAGCGAGAATGTAATACGCATGGTCATGCCGGTGGATCTCGTCCGCGAGTTCCGCATGGCGCTGATGGCTTTCCGTCCGTGTCATGCAGTTGTTTTACGAATGCCCGTTCCGGAAGGCCATGCCTTTTCCACGCAACATCGACCGTCGCATCATCAGAGCAGTCTTGACCCAATCCTCCCGACTGGCGACAACAGGTCATGAAATTTCCTCTACGAACGGTCGTGTTCCTCGCCGCCTGCGCCGCCTTGGCTGCCCTGGAACCAGCAGGCACCTCCTTGGCCGCCGGCGATCCTCACGCCGGAACGCGGCTCCACACGTTCACGCGTCAGGAGCTGACGGATCAATTTTGGAGTGAGGGAGCGTGTTTTTCGGACATCAACCGAGACGGCAAGCAGGACGTGATCGCCGGTCCGTTTTGGTATGAAGGGCCTGGCTTCACGGTGCGCCACGAATTCATGGCGGCAACGCGGATGTCCAAGAGCAAGCGCATGAGCGACGGCGTCGAGGTAAGCTTTCCGGGGTACAAGGGGCGTTTGGGTAATGAGAACGAGTACTCAGCGAATTTCTTGGCGTTCAGCGACGACTTCAATCGCGACGGTTGGCCCGACATTTTGATCCTCGGATTCCCCGGAGAAAACTCCTGGTGGTTCGAAAACCCCGGACGCAGCGCGGCTTCGAGCGGCCAGTGGAAACAACATGTCGCCCTCGATGTCACGGACAATGAATCACCGCACTTCACCGACATCGACGGCGACGGCCGCGGAGAGATTGTTTGCTCCAGCAAGGGCATGTATGGCTATGCCAAGCCCAACCCGACGGATCCCACCCTGCCGTTCGTCTGGCACTCGATTTCCCCAAATAACAAATATCACAAATTCACCCACGGCATGGGCGTCGGAGACATCAATGCTGACGGACGCATGGATTTGCTGGAGAAGGACGGGTGGTGGGAACAGCCCAAATCGCTGGCGGGTGATCCGATCTGGGTAAAACATCCGTGGCCCTTCGGTACGGGCGGCGCGCAGATGTACGCCTACGATGTGAACGGTGACGGCCTCAATGACGTCATCACCAGCATCACCGCCCACGGCTATGGACTCGCCTGGTACGAGCAATACCGCGAAGGCTCGGAAATCAAGTTCCGGGAGCACATTTTCATGAATAAGGAGGCTTCGGAAAACCGCTATGGCGTCCATTTTAGCCAGCTTCATGCAATCGATCTCATTGATATGGACGGCGATGGCCTCAAGGACATTGTGACCGGTAAACGGTTTTGGGCCCACGGGCCGGCCGGTGATCCGGAGCCAAATTCCGCCCCTGTGCTGTATTGGTGGAAGCTAGTGCGCAATGCCGACAAGTCGGTAAATTTTGTGCCCCATCTGATCGACGACAATTCAGGGACTGGGACCGAACTCAAGGTGATGGACTACAACGGCGACGGGCTGCCGGATGTCCTCGTGGGCAACAAGCATGGGGTGTACGTGTTCACCCACCATGCCCGCGAAGTGGGACATGTTGAATGGTTGGCGGCCCAGCCAAAACCCGTGAAATGAGGCCGCGGGTGGTTCTTTCTCACGCACGATGGTTCCCGAGCATCAATTTGTAATTTGAGATTCCCTCGCAGTCGGGGTGTCATCACGCACTCATGTCGGATATGTTGACAATTGGTTTCCTCGGGGCCGGCCAAATGGCCACGGCTCTTGCCCGGGGTTTTTTGAGCGCAGGATTGGTTGCCGCGGATCGACTCTGGGCCAGCGATATCTCGCCCGCCGCACGTGAGGCCTTCGCCCGTGAAACACGGGCAACCGTCACCGCCTCCAACCTTGAGGTGGCCCGCGCATCGTCGGTACTTGTGCTGGCGGTCAAGCCGGACCAAGTCACCGACCTGCTCGGTGAAATCCGACCGGCGGGTTCCGCCGCGCATCTCGTCCTGTCGATCGCCGCAGGCGTCCCACTGTCGAGGCTCGAAGCAGCGGCGTGGCCAGCAGCGCGTGTCATCCGGGTGATGCCGAACACCCCGGCTCTAGTCGGGGCCTCGGCGTCAGCCTACGCCCGCGGATCGGCGGCCACGGCCGCAGACGTCGAACTCGCACAACGACTTCTCGGCAGCGTGGGACTCGCCCTCGAAGTGAAAGAAAAGCTGCTTGACGCAGTGACCGGACTGAGTGGCAGCGGCCCCGCATACGTTTTTCAAATCATCGAGGCGCTCAGCGACGGCGGCGTGGCGGCCGGGCTTCCACGTGATATCGCGACCCGACTGGCGGCCCAGACGTTGCTGGGCGCCGCCAAGATGGTTTTGGAGACCGGGCAACATCCGGCTTCGCTAAAGGATGCCGTTTGCAGTCCCGGCGGCACGACCATTGAAGGCGTTCATGAACTGGAGAAGGGGGGACTTCGGGCGACCTTGATGAACGCCGTACGGGCTGCCGCCGAAAAGAGCGCACGGCTCGGGAAGTAATCCCTCCTTCCCCGAAGGCCATCTCTCCGAATCGGATCAATCACGCCCTTCAACTGGCATTGTTGCTTTTCCAAAATTAAATTTGTGAGGTAAAAAAGTCCCGGAAACTTGCTATACTCGCCTTGTGAAAATGAACGTTCCTTCATGTAGAGTCTCTTTTCGAGCACTCGCTGTGGTACTTTGGTTCGGCTTCTTCCCGTTGCTCGCAGCTCCACCGATTCTCGTCTCCGTGTCGCCTTCCAACGGAGCGATCGACATCCTTAATTCGGCGTCGATTGAATTCACGTTCGACCAACCAATGGACGAAGATACGCTCGTTCCAGGGTTCTCCGGAATTGCGGCTTCGATCAATTTCAGCCCGTCCATCAACCTTTCTCCCTCCTGGAATTTGGAATCAACGGTGATCACGATGGAGCCGGATGAATCCCTGGGACTCTTTACCCCAGGCACTCAGTGCACGTGGACGTTCAATCCAGCAGGCGCTTTCGTTACGCTGAAAAGTGCCAAGGGCGAAGCTCTCGCGATGCGCACCGGCATTTTTTAAGATCGCCGCGGGAAGCGGAGGCGGCGGTACTACCGATTCAGCATGTCATCCCTTGGATATCCTCAGCGACATTGACGGGCTTTCTATTGACCGAAAATGCTATGGCAACGGTAATCCCGGACAAACCAATCAGTTGAAAGGCTCATTGTTCGTCTCCCGCCAACTGAATTACACCCAATTCCCGCCGGGCACCCCCAAGCCCGCCAAGCTTATCTCTCCCAGCAAACCGTTCGAATTTAGCGCGTCCGCCCTTCCCGAACCCAACGCCAACCTCACCTCCGCAACGGTCACGCCTCAAGGAAAGCCAACGGTCACGCTGACTGACGCAGGATTCGGTGGAATCTATACGGTCTCCCAGGGCTTCGACACCCTTGCTGATCTGGATGCCGCCTATCCGAGCGGATCGTACAAGTTCAACGTGGTGGGCAGCAGCGGCTCAAAATCAGGGTCTGCCAGTATGCCCGCCTCCGGGGGCAATATCCCCGAAGTCACCAATTTGACGGAAGCACAAACCCTTCGTCCTAAGGTGGAAACCCTTTAGCGGCTCCGGAACGTCGCCCTCGCTCGTATTCTTCATCCAGGGCTTCTGCTCGAAGAAAATCGTGTTCCTGGCCCCAAACATGTGTGTGCCAATTGAGCTGAAACCCACGGATACCTCGATCGTTATTCCCGGCAACACCCTTCGACCCGGCCGTCGGTATCGCGGCCGGCTCAGCTATAGTAACGGTGATTATTTAACCAGCTCCCTTCCCGGCTATGTCCTCGGAGGCTCTGTCAATACCGATACGGAATTCCCCATCAATGACCCCGAAGCCAGGGACGCTGGCACGTCGGATGGGTCACCCCCAACCATGGGCCTGTCTTCCGACCGCACTCAGGTGTTGGTCACTGCCACCCTGGGCCAGACGTTTTCGCTCTACGGATCAACCGATCTCGTAACCTGGAGCAAACTCTCCACCGGCATCGGCGCCGGCACAACCGCTATTCCCTTCCTAGTCCCCTCACCCAGGACGCGCCTTTCGAGTTTCATAGATCCAAGAGCTGAGGGTGTTTGGCGAAGATCATCGCGTGGAGGCGTTCTCGACCGCCCCGGGCCGAGAGTAAGCACTTACGGAAACTCTTCGTATTATGTTTGGTCTTCGGGTTGGTCTTC
>SIBK01000060.1 GCA_009695205.1 Pedosphaera sp.
CCTGGCCCTCATCCGAACCGGACTTCAAGCGCTACTGCGACGGACCGTCAAAGAACCCCTGCCAGTCATTTTCGAAAATGTCGCCGACCATTTGGAGCTGGGGCTTACTTGGCTCAAACAACGCAACTTCCGGCCATGAAACAAAAAGCAGTGCTCAGCGCCAACGATCCATCGGTTGGATTTCGACCCGCTTGGAAAGAAATTCAGCCTCAAAACCCCAGATCCACTTTCAACGTGTCGAGCACTGTTTGGATTGGATTCGCGTAGGTCAGCCCTTTCCCATTGGTGCCGCCCTGATCGCCGCCCGCGAAAAGCAGCGCCACGGCTTTCAGGTCCTCGTTCACGATGAGAGAACCGCTGTCACCGCCCTGGCTGAAGGAGCCGACCTCCGCGCCCTCAATCTCGATTTGATCGTCGAAGCGCAGGTTGCCGATGCCGTAGCCCACCACCACGTTGTCGAGTTCGAAGGCCGTGACCCGCCCGCGGGTGAGACCCGTGGTGCGGCCCACTTTGGACACTTTTGTTCCCGCGTCCAGAAACGCCGAGCCGACTCCAGCCAGGTTTCCCAGACCTTGCAGTTTCCGCATGTTGAACTTGATGCCTTCCTTCAAAGACGCAATCGCGCAGTCCACAAAATTGACGCCGATTCGCTTCATCGTTCCGAACTTCGCCAGTTTGCCGATGACATCATTCGGATTTTGGCCTCCATCGAACACGCCGGGTTGAAGAATGGCGTCCCCGATCGTCGCCAGGTTCTCATCCGCCAGGACGTGGTTGTTGGAAAGGAAGTGCAGGACGGCGCCAGTGCGGGTTCGCACGAAACAGCCGAGGGTGCCTGCCGTGATGTTGAAGTGGCCAACCGATCCACCGATCTGCAGCGGACGGTTCCGCCTCTGATGCCAGGGCTTGGCCGATTTGAGCACGCGCCCGATGTAGCGCACATCCACCTCGCCCTTGGCCCCTTTGCGGATGGCCTCGACCTCCGGGCTGTTCTCCATCGTGCGATGCTGCAACCGCACCGCGAGCCGGAACTCTTTGCCCTTGGGCGCGATGCCCAGCGCCAGACTTCGGGGGGTGGTGCTCACGGCGGACAGCGCCTGGCTGGCCACACCAAAGCCCGACCGCGCCCGCATCGACTCCGCGACATGGGAAAGCAACGACTGCGACAGGGATTGTTTCAATTCTCGGACTGAATCCAATTGCATGATGATCTTCTCCTCGGGATTGATACTTCCATCGACAGGGATAAAGAGGGATAAAGGGTCAGGTCATTAGGACGTCGTACCTGAGATGCTGTATGAGTTTTCGACCCTACGGGCTGTCCTGAGTCTTCACCTCATTCGCGCGGTTAGGGCGGCGGCATGTCTTTTCGGGCCAGCGCGCCATACCGTTCGGTCTCGCGGTTCCAGAGCTCGGCGAGTTCCTGGGTTTTGTCCGGCTTCAACAGGGCGAGATTCTTGGACTCGGAACGATCGCTGACAAGGTCGTAGAGTTCCCAGGGACTGTCTTTGCCGGCGGCGACGATTTTCCAGTTCCCTGCCCGCAGCGCCCGGTTGCCTTCGTGTTGCCACCAGAGCGTGTCGTGTATCACGGTGCCATCCTTAGCAAAGAGCGGGACTAGACTTTTTCCCGGCGCTGGCGGCACAGGCTGGCCTTTCCAGGTTTCAAAATGTCGGCCGCCCGCGATATCGAGCAGCGTTGGGACGAGATCGATGAGATGCCCGGGCGAATGGCGGAGTTCGCCACGGGAGGCAATGCCGCGCGGCCAATGCACGATGAACGGGGTGGAAATGCCTCCTTCGTGGACCCAAGTCTTGTGCCGTCGAAACGGTGTGTTCGCGAGGCTCGACCAACCCGGCCCGATGCTCAGGAACGTCGCCCCTGTTCCGCATACGGCATCCGCGTCATGGCCGTCACCGCGCACCATCATCTCGGCGCTGGCTCCGTTATCGGACAGAAAAATGACGAGCGTGTTTTCCAGGGCGCGCATCGCGCGCACCTGTGCGAGCACCCGGCCTATCTCGCGATCCATCCGATCGACCATGGCGGCGTGGACAGCCATCTTTTCCGACTGAAACCTTTGCTGTGCTGTATTCAATTCGTTCCATGGGAGCGGACGGTTCACCTCGTTTGGGCCCAATGCGGCAATGGCATCGGCAAAGGCATAGGGCGGACCGACCTCGCGTTCGATGGCGGAAAGGGCACCACTACCGATGCTCATCTGGCGCATCCGCTTGGCGCGTTCCTCGCGCAGCGTATCCCAGCCCCGGAGGTACCGATCTCGATACCGCGCGATGTCCTCCGTTGGAGCCTGCACGGGGAAGTGCGGGGCTGTGAATGCGAGATACTCAAAGAACGGCTGCGCGGCATGCTTCTCCCCGTGTTCCTTGAGGCACTTGATGGCGTGATCGGCGATCGCAGTGCTTGAGTAATAGCCGCTATCCGTCGCCGCTGCTGGGAGCGGAACATCGTCTTCGGTGTGCAATCGCGGGGCGAAATGCCGATCGTGATCATTCAGGCTGTACGAGTGATCAAATCCATTCTGCAAGGGCTGCCCGTCCACATGCCACTTGCCGGAATGATACGAGCGATAGCCGAGCGACCTCAGCATCTCGGGGAGTAACCCCGCCCACGGCGGACGTGTGCCCCTTTCACCGCTGGTTACTCCTGGCACTTTGTCACGGCGCACTTGCTGGGCGTAGTAACCCGTCAGAATCGCCGCCCGCGAAGGCCAGCACCGCGCAGTGTTGTAGAACTGCGTGAAACGCAGCCCGCCCTTGGCGAGCGCGTCAAGATTCGGCGTGGAAATCTCTCCCCCGTAGCACGCCGCATCCGAAAAGCCCATGTCGTCGGCCAGGATAAGGAGAATGTTCGGTTTCGACGCATCGGCTGCGTGCAGCGCTGCCAGCGAAGCGAGCAGCAGCGAAGCGACGAGTGTGAAGGGGTGTTTTCTGGAGGGTTTCATTTCCATTGTTGTTCAAGCCACGGCGTGACCTTTTCAACCCAGCGCGCCGCGTGTTCGCGCAATCCGGGTCCGCTGAAATGAACACCCTTGCCGCCTCCGTCACGCCATTCCCCTTTGAGCGCGTCCGTGTCAGGGCCTTGGAAGGCGAGGCCGTCCTTCCAAAGCGACGCCTGCGCGGTGCGAATGTCGGCGGAGGCTTCATCGCCGGGCACATGATAGCTGACCTGCGCCACGAACCACGGCGCGTCCCAGCCGATCTTGCGTCGTGACTCTCCGATAATCCTTGTTAAATACTCGCGGTAAAGAGTGCCGGGGAGGGTGCGTGTTGGGTCTTTCTGGTTCGCGTCGCTTTCGCCTTGGTGCCAGAGAACGGCGCGGAAACCGTGCGGACCCATTTTTTCCATACGTGTCACGAGCATGTGAAACGCTTGACCTTTGCTTTCCCACTCGCCATTGGGGAGTTGCTGCACCTGGCCGATGAGCGTCGGTGGGTTTGGAAAGGTTGAGCCCTTGGGAAGCCACTCGCGCACGCTGGTCGCGCCGATGCCGCAGGCGATGAAGCCTACGGGCACCTGGAATTGCATCGCCATCGCGTCGCCGAAGGGAGGCAGGAAGCTACCGCCACCACCACTCGCGCCGGGTTGAGGATCGTTCGATAACTGCCAACGTTGGCCATCGAATGTGGCGACGTTGCCGGTCTTCGGGGTCTGCTTTTCGTCACCGTGATTGGCGGAGTTCGATTGCCCGGCGACGACGAACACCTCGCCGACACCGACATGCTCGACGACAGCATCCGCGAGCGACTTGCCGCCTCGTGCAACCCGCACGTCAAGGCGATACCAGCCGCCTGCCGGAACGTCCATTGTTGCTTGAAATGCTGACTTCTGGAATGACGACGCGAGATCCCGCCACGTGCCATTCTTTCCATCGGTGGTTATCCGCGCCTGGATCATGCTTGGTTCGCCGGCGGCCTCCGCGAGAGTTCCTTCGATGACGATGCGTCCTTCGTTCTTCGTCCTTCGTTGCACGATCTGGTAGTTCAGCGGCGAAGACAACGTGAGCGCATTGGCGGGTTGGATTGCAGACTTGGCTTTGGAGCGGTCCGGGAGCGGTCCCCAGATTTCCGCCAGGAGGGCGAAAATCTCCGGCTCGGCTTGCTTAAGCTCGCCGGTGACGAAGGGGTAGAAATCATTCGAACCGAAGTAACACTCGGTCATCTCCGCAAAAAACTCCTTTGGGTCGGTCATCCCGTAGTGCTCGCGCAGATGGCCGGGACTGGTGAGGACAGACTTGTATTTGCCGCTGTCGCGAAACTTTTCCCACGCGGCACGGATGCGCGGTTCGTCAAAACTCAACACTTGGTCGTGGTAGGCGTGCGCCAATTCGTGCAGTACAACCCACGGCATCCGGTGGTTTTCGTACGGCGACAGAAAGTCCTCCGCCTCGGGAAGGTGCACGCACTTCGCGAGCGCCTCGCTGTAGCCGTGTTCCTTCAGCCAACCCGCATCCGGATGATACTGCATGGAGCGCAGGCCGCCGTAATCGAGATCCAACTCAATCGTTATTGAGCGGAGTTTCGTGAGGGCTTTCTCCGGCACAACGACGGTGATGGCGACGAGTCGCGCGGTGAGCAGCTTCAAGGCGCGTTCGCCGCGCGCCGCGCCCTCGCCTTTCAGCAGGCGGTCGTCCACTCGGACGGTCCAGCCTTCGAGATTGCGGGAAGTGTGAACGGTGGGAATGGCGGGTGTTTCCGCGGCGAATGCGCCAACGTATAACAGGGCGAGCAGCGAAATAGTGGTGACCTTCATGGTTTGGTTCAGTCTATGAAATCGAGTTCAGCGTGTCGTCGTTGTGGTCGGCGCGGTGTCTTGCTTCAACTTGGGCCCATTTCAGTCATGGAGGCAAGGTAGGTCCAACGCATGTCAACGGGAATGGCGGATTTTGTCGAGCAACACCGCTCCGAGAATGACGAGGCCCAGCACGACTTTCTGGGTGTAGCTCTCGACGTTCGTGAGGTTCATGCCGTTTTGAATCACGGCGATGGTGAATGCACCGGTGAGCGTGCCGAGCATTTTACCCTCGCCGCCCCTGAGGCTGGTGCCGCCCACGACGACGGCGGCGATGATGTAGAGCTCATACATATTGCCATAGGTGGGGGAGCCACTCTTGAGCTGGGACGCCATGATCACCCCACCCAACCCGGCGAGCAGCGCGCTGGCCACGTAGGCGGACAGAAGCACCCGCTGGACCGGCACGCCGGAAAGGTGGGCGGCCGCGCGGTTGCCACCGACGGCGTATAGGTAACGCCCCACCGTTGTCTGGGACATCAGCGCATGCGCCAATGCATACAGCGCGAGCATGAGCACGACAGCGTTTGGAAGGTTCATCAAGTCCGCGCTGCGACCGAGCCAAACGAACGAATCGGGGATTTGGTAAATCGACTGCCCCTTCGCCAGAATGTAGGCGAGCCCGCTGCCGACGAGCATCATGGTGAGCGTCACAATGAATGGAGGGATGCTGAACCGTGTGATCATCGTCCCGGAGAAAGCTCCGACGATTCCGCACAGGACGATTGCGGCGATACAGGCTAGCAGCATTCCTCCCGGCGATGCATTCACTCCGCCCGCAAAATCGCGAATGAACCTCGCAGCGATCACCGCGGATAGGGCAAGCAAGCTGCCGACGGAGAGATCAATACCACCGGTAATGATGACCATCGTCATGCCAATGGCGACGATGGCGATGACGGCGATCTGATTAGCAATGTTCAACAAGTTCTCGGACTTGAGGAAATTTGGCCAGCGATAGCTGCGAGGCGTGATCAACCGTGGATTCCCTAGTGCCGGAAAGTCTGTCTTTAGGTCGGAAAAGACGAGCCATGCTCCCGTGAATTGCGTGCAGGCGATGACGTCGAGGTGGCTCCCGGCGGTGTTGATTCTACGCAATGCTTCGCGGGCGTCCTTAGGTTCACCTTTAACAATAGCCAGCACCTCGCCTCCGGACGCGGTGAGCTGGCGCTCAAGGCTGGCGGCGAAGACCGAGTCACCCGGTTGATCGCTTGCCGCAATGAGCACCCGGGGTGCTTTTCCGAACTGCCCGCGGAGGGCGGCGGCGACCTGCTTTGCGGCTGCCTCCCCGGTAGGCGATTGTTCGCTGTTAGTGACTACGCTGAAAAACGCGCACAGCAGCAGGAGAACGAAAACCATGCTGTAGTCGGCGAAAAAGCGAGAGTCTTTCATCAAGGCAGCCGACAGCGAGCGACATGATTTGGTGTATCAATATAGCGCCAGCGGAGTCCATGGTGCGCAAAAGCGGCCTCGATCATGGCGACCGTGGGATTGCCTGCTGCGCTCTGCGAGATTGAGCCGGCGAGTTCATGGAGAGCAACGTTTTCCAACGGATGGACATGAATTGGGGCCATGAACTCTTACAGGGACGTGGTTTGCGCGGACTGCCGTCCGCGACTACGACAGTCCGGTTCATGGAGAGTTATCAATGCTCATGAGAGGTTCCTGTTACTTGAGTTCGGGATCCTTCTGGCCGTCCGCCTTGCGGTAGAGGCTCGTGGGGATGAGCATCTGCGGCGGCAGCGTCTCTCCCTTCGAGTGGCGAATAATTGCGTCGACAATCTGGACGCCCATTTTGTCCGGAAACTGGATCGGGTCCGCGTAGATCTTTCCATCCTTGATCGCCTGTTTGCCCTCGGGTTGGCCGTCGAATCCAACGATCAATACTTGCGTCTTGCCTGCCTTTTCCAGTGCGGCCCGCGCACCGAGCGCCGCGGGATCGTTGATGGCAAAGATACCGCGCAAATCCGCATGCGCCTGCAATGCATCCTCCGCAGCTTTGTAGCCCATGTCCTTTGCGCCACCGCTTTCCAATTCGCTGACAATTTCGATCTTCGCCTTGCCCTTCTTGTTGTGGGCATCGATGACTTCCCGGAATCCCAGCACACGAAGAATGCAGGACTCCGCCTGCTTGAAATGAAGCACGGCAATCTTGCCGCCCGCCTCACCGAGCGCCTCGATCATTGCATTCCCCGCCTCCTTGCCACCGCTGAAATTGTCGGTCGCAATCTGGGTGACGATCTTCACGCCCGACTCGTTGCACGGGATGTCCACGGTGAAGACCGGGATGCCGGCGGCGTTGGCCTCCTGAATCACCGGAATGATCGACTTCGAATCACACGGACTCAGCACGATGGCGCTCACTTTCTTGACGATAAAATCCTTGATCTGATTGCTCTGCTTGGCCACGTCCTTGTCGCCGCTGACGACGATTGCCTCGTAGCCGCGCTTCTTCCCTTCCGATGTGATATTGTCGCCGATCACTTTAAAAAATGGGTTGTCGAGAGTGAGGAGCGAGACGCCGATCGTCCCCTTTACCTTGGCGTCGGGAATCGGCGGACCGGACGGTACGGTGGCGGGTTTGTCGCACCCGGTTAGAAGCGCCAGCATGCAGGCGAGGAAGGTAAGACGTTTGTATTTCATGTGGAGATGAGTTGAGAGTCAGGCGAAAGGGGATCAAAGATCCGGAGGCGACTTTTGGAGGGGTGCATGTGTGGGAAATACGAGGTGGCAGAAAATCAGGCAAGGAAAAATGCAAAGGGGTCAGACTTGCACTCTGGACATATTGGAAATGTTGAGACGCAGCATGAGGATGGTAAGGCCGCTACGAATCCATGGGCTTGGGCTGGGCAAGGAGGATCAGCGGCGGGCAATGCGAGTTGGGAGCGCCCACAACATCGGGATGCGCCCGCTGACGTTGGGCGCGGCAATTGCCGCTTCCCATGCCGCTCGCATTCTGTCTCTCTGCCCAGCATGCAGTCCACCAACCGCAACCTACGGGCCCCACGTCTCTTCGCGGTGATGCTGCTCTTGCTCTCGGTCTGGTGCCTCCACGCCCAACCCACCGCGACCAACCGCGTCCTCGAACTCGACGGCAGGGGCAGTTACGTCGAGCTGCCAGCGAATATAGTCAATGAACTGACCGAAGCCACTGTGGAGGGGTGGGTCAAATGGGATCGCTTCGGCAATTGGATGCGTTTCTTCGATTTTGGAAAGGAGAGTCAGGCGATGGTGGTCGGGAATACCGACACCAGCTCGGGTCTAGGTTTTGAGCTTTGGAACTCCAAGCAAGCCAGAGCCCTCAACTTGACGGTGAAAGACATTCTTGTCACGGGCAGATGGTGTCACATTGCTGCGGTCACGGGGACGGGCGGTGTGACGTTGTACCTCAACGGAGCGTTGGTGGGAACGGATGCCTACGCGGGGAGCTTTGCCTCGATCGGCAATGGGAGCCGCAATCTTCTCGGGCGCAACAATTGGAGGGAAAACCACGCAGTCGACGATTTCCATGGCTAGATGGATGAAGTCCGGGTGTGGAAGGTCGCGCGCACGGCCGAGCAAATCCGCGCGAACCTGTTCCGGACCTTGACCGGCAAGGAACCCGACTTGGCTGGGTACTGGAACTTCGATGATCCCACCCAGCCGGCAAAGGACGCGACCACCAACGGCCATCACGGCGTTCTGCGTGGTAATGCCAAAGTCTCGCCGGCACCGCGGCCCAGCGAGTCCAACTTGAGCGAGAGGGTCAAGCCCGCTTTCGTTTACGGCAAGGTGCTGGATGAAGCCAGCAAACCGTTGCTGAACGTGCGCATCCGCGTGGAGCAGGACGGCCAGCAAATCGCCCAAGTCAATACCGATGCCAAGACGGGGCAGTATTCGTTGGTGTTTAACGCCGCGGACAAGCCTTTCGACCTCGAGGCCCGGTCCGATAATCGTGACGGTGAACTCGGCGCCTGGAAACCGGGAGTCAAGGCCAACCCGGTTCACGGCCAGGAAATCAACTGGGTCTTGAAAAGCGCGCCGAGCCTCTCGGGCGCCGTGCGCTCCCTGGCGGATACACCCATGATTGGCGTCGTGGTGCAGGCGCTGCGGGGCGAGGTCAAAGGTTCCCAGTTCAAGCTTCAGAGCGACGGGGCGACGGACGGAACGAGGGCCCTTACTTCGACCAATGGGGTTTTCAAGTTCAGCAATCTCAAACCCGGCTCCAACCAAATCCGCTGCCAGGTGCCCGGCGGATTTGTCGCTTACACTAACGTGGTGATCGTCACGGCAGATTCAGAGAACCGTTCTGACGGCCCTGTCCAACCGGTCCATTTTCAACTGGCCCCCTTCAAGAAGGGAAACTGGCAGGGCTTCAATTATAGCCACGGTCTGGCGCACTATGATTTGCGCAGTTGGGCGAATATTTCGATCTCGAACGGCTGGCCGTCTTTCACATAAACGCGAAACTGGATGATGCGCGCGTCGCTGGTGCTGGGATCAAAACTGTAGCCCCACTGAAACCACGGCTTGCCCTGCGCGCCGGTCGAGCGGGCGTTGCTCGTCATCATCGCATGCTCGAACACCGTGCCGGCGGTTTGGGACGACTTGATGCGCACGCGCCAGTCCCCGTTGCTGTCGGTTTCCTTGTAGGCGACAAACGCGTAGTCGCAGTTGAGGACGGCGTCGTACGCGGCGGCATAGGCGAGGTGTTGATAAGTGGCGCCGCCGGGAACGGACGCGGGGGTTCCGACGAGTTGAATGGATTTATTGCTCATGTTGGTGTTGTTCGTTGTGGCTGTCGGACGAGCGCAGTGATTTCAGAAGCGATGCGGCTTGGGAATCTGTCTTTGGTCGGAGGTCAGCTTCCAGACTCGCCATGCACGCGAACGTCAACCGGGGGATGCTCCCGGCAGGGATGAGGCAGCATGGTCGCATTGATGTTCACTCGACAAATCCCATGCCCCAGCGAATGTGTCGCAACGGTGCCTGAATCACTCTTGATGATCACCCGTGGGTGGCAGAAAGTCCGTCGGGCCGCGAAATGATTGATTGGCGAGGATTTGCGATCAGGATGAGAGGGTAATGCTGGCCATTCTTTGGATCGTTCTGACCTACCCGTTTTCCTGTCATTCGCTAATCCCTTCTCTTTTCTCTTTCTTCTGAACTGAATCATCCCTGTTCTCTTTCCATGAAATTCAGCCGGTTGTTGCTTTTCTCTTTTTGGACGGTGTTCTGCGCTGAAGGAGCCGACATTCTGCTGGATTTGCAAACGCGCCACCCTAAGACGGGTGCCGTGATTCAAACCCGCGAGGCAATCGATCCGGCGCGCATCGGAGTCGTCGTGATGGATATGTGGTCCTATCACTGGTGCATGACGTGTGCCGAACGAGCGGGGGCGCTCGTCCCACGGATGAACCGTGCCCTCGCCGGTGCGAGGAAACTCGGCATGACGGTTGTCTTCACGCCGACCAGCGCCATCGCCGCCCACGAAGATTCGCTTCAACGGAAGAGGGCTCGATCGGTGCCGGACGCACCCTGGCCGATGCTTCAAGCCGTGAATACTCCCCAGTGCGGCCTGAAGAACCCCTTCTCCTGCCGGTGCGGTCCGGGAATCGATTGCCCCCGCAACTGGGGCGGCGATTCGATGAACCCTGCGCTTCAAATCAAACCAAGCGATTTCATGGCGTGGGGGACCCGCGAACTATGGAACATCGTTCAGGCTAAAAAACTGGAGCGACTCCTTTATGTCGGAATTGCCGCGGACATCTGCGTCCTTGGCAAGGGAGAAGGCATGGTGCCCATGCGGCGGTTAGGGGTGCCGTGCGCCCTGGCCCGAGATCTCACGGACACCGACAGTTACCCTCCAGAGGAAGCCCTGGAACATACGTTGAAGGTTATCGAGACACAATTCGCCCCGACGTTTGATTTTTCCGAGCTGCTGTCCAGGCAAGGCCTGTGGTCAGGCAGTGAGAGCGTGGAGATGGTGAAAGTCCGCCCCTGGGGAAAACCACGACGCCCCTATTTTTTCAACGAGTCGACGACGATCACTCTGGAACGTGCGCCACAACTCGGACGGGAGATTCGTTATACGTTGGACGGCAGCGAGCCTGTGGCGGCATCGCCCCTATATTCTCGACCCATTATATTGAGGGATCAGAGGACACTGCGTGCCCGCGCGTTTCGCGATTGCAAGCCGGTGGGGCTCTCGAGCGACGCCTTCTACGTCAAACTTTCGCCAACACCCCCTTCCCCAACGCTCCGACTTTGGGAACTTGAGCCCACCCGGGTTCACTATTCCGATTTAAAGAGTGAATGGCATGTCCCAGCCCGAACCTGGGGGCTTATCCTGCGTCAGGTGAACTATTATCAGGGCATCACACTGCATGCGCCGGGAGAAATTGAATTTGCGGTGCCTGCGGATGCCACGCGTTTTGTCGCGTTGGCGGGTGCGGATGACGCGCCGAAGGGGCGATTCAATGCCCAGTTTCTGGGGCAATATCCAAGCATGACATTTCAAGTCTTCATCGACGGACGCAGGCAGGCAGAGAGTCCGGTGATGCGGATGGGGCAGGTGCCCTGGCCGTTTGATGTGCCCATTCCGCGCGGGGCGAAGAGCCTGCGACTGGTGGTCTCCAATGCAGGAGACGGGTCACGCCTCGATCTCGGCGATTTTGCCCAATCCGGTTTCATCATCCCTGACTACAAAGGTCCCAAGAATCTATACTGAGGATGTGGTCGCTGGGTGATCGGAGAAATACGGGATTGACCGGAATGCATTAACGATTCGAAATGGAACCATTCCCATGAAGCAAGTCAGTCTACATTGGTTTCTCTCATCCTCCGGCAAGGCAACCGCCACCCTTGCTGCTGGCTCCACCCTGCCCGCCCTGCCGCGCGTCGCCCGTTCCCAGAGCGCCACAACAGATCTCCGATATGCGCGTGGCGTTCGATGACAAAGAGGTGAATGCATGAGATCAGTTCCTTACTTCTTAGGGGCTGTTGCCGCTCTTTTGACACTCCTCCTTGTGCCGGCACTGGGGGGCGAGACGATCACCTTGCACACTCGCGCTCGCATTCAATCCGAAGCGGATGCCACCTCGCTGAAGGTCATGGAGAAACAGGTGGACTGGGACGCCTCGCGCACCGCCGTGGTAGTCTGTGACATGTGGGACAGGCATCATTGCCCCGATGCCACCGAACGCGTGGGTGAAATGGCTCCGCGGATGAACGAAGTGATCAACGTTGCCCGACGCAAGGGGATGCTCATTATCCATTGCCCCAGTGACACTCTGAAGTTCTACGAGAATCATCCGGGTCGAAAACTTGCCCAAGCCGCACCCAAAGTGGAGACCCAGATTCCGCTGCAAGGTTGGTGCTCTCTCAACGGCATGAAGGAACCCGCACTGCCCATCGACGACTCGGATGGCGGTTGCGACGGCTGCCCGGAGTGCCCCGGATATGGGGCGTGGACCCGACAGCATCCCGCCCTGGAGATTATGGACGGCGACGGGATCACCGATTCGGCCGAAGCGTTTTATCTGATGCGCCAGCGCGGCATCACCAACGTGATCGTCATGGGGGTGCACATCAACATGTGCGTGCTTGGCCGTCCGTTCGCAATCCGCCAAATGGTGGCGCAGGGGCAAAATGTCCTCTTGATGCGCGACCTGACGGATTCGATGTATAACCATCGCCGGGCGCCGTATGTGTCCCACTTCCGGGGCACGGAATTGGTGGTCGAACATATTGAACACTATTGGTGCCCGAGCATCACCAGTTCGGATTTCCTGGGCGATAAACCATTCCGATTCCAGGGCGACGTCACGAAGCGGATCGTGATGATCATCGGCGAGAACGAATATCACACATGGGAAACGCTGCCAGAATTCGCTCGCAAGGAACTCGATTGGCGCGGTTACCAGGTTTCGTATGTCCTGTCGTCACCAACGGATGGCGACCCGAACTTCAAGAACTTCGAAGCCATTAGGGATGCTGACCTCGTCCTCGTCAGCGCGCGCCGGCGGACCCCGCCGAAGGAGATGATGGATTTGCTGCGCGCCCACCTGGATGCCGGAAAGCCCTTAGTCGGAATTCGTACCGCCAGCCATTCCTTCGATGCGACGCCAGCGAGTGGAGGCCTCGCGTCGTGGCCCGACTTCGACGTGCAGATCCTGGGTGGGCACTATGGCGGCCACTACGGCAATAAGCCGCCAGCCGCACCCTACACACTCGTTGAATTGGTCAGCTCCAATGTCTCCCACCTCGTGCTCACCGGAGTGAAACCTTCCTCATTCCGGGTGACCTCTCATCTCTACAAAAATACGAACCTAGCGACCACCACGGTGCCGCTCCTCCGCGGACGGGTCGAGGGACAGGAAATAATGGAACCCGTCGCCTGGGTGAATACGGCTCAAGACCGACGCGTGTTCTATACGTCGCTCGGTGATCCGGAAGACTTCCAACTCCCTGCGTTCCGTCGCCTACTGCTCAACGGCATCCTTTGGTGCCTCCACGATCCTGTACCGCCGTCGATGCCGGAACAGGCGGCCCAGGATACGACTCGTACTGCCGTCACTGCGGCCATCAATCAACCCCAAGTCCCTCCTCCACCGGCTGCCGCTCCGACGACCCGAGGAGTCCCAACGGTAGATCTGCCGCAGGAGGCAAATGCCCCTGCTCTCAGACCCGCCGAAGCGGTTAAACGATTCCAAGTCGCCGACGATTTGGAGTGGGAACAAGTTCTTGCCGATCCGCTCATTGCCCAACCGGTGTTCCTCAACTTTGATGAACGAGGTCGGATGTGGGTCGTGGAATATCGCCAGTATCCACGGCCCGCAGGATTAACCATGGTTAGCCGCGACAGTTTCTGGCGCGCCGTCTATGACCGCGTACCCCCGCCACCCCCCAATCATTTTAGAGGGGCCGACCGGATCACCATCCACGAAGACTCCCATGGCGACGGCATCTACGACCGCCACAAGACCTTTCTCGAGGGCCTCAATATCGTTACTTCCGTGGAACGAGGACGGGGCGGCGTCTGGGTATTGAATCCGCCCTATCTTCTCTTTTATCAGGACGCCAACAACGACGACGTGCCCGACGGGGATCCGGAGGTCCGCCTGTCCGGCTTCGGCCTTGAAGACACCCACAGTGTCGCCAATTCCCTGCGCTGGGGACCCGACGGATGGCTCTATGGGGCTCAAGGCAGCACGGTAACGGCTAACATCCTCATCCATGCGGCCGATGGCAAAGCAACAAACCCGAAGCCAATCTATTCCCAGGGCCAGAATATTTGGCGTTACCACCCAGAAAAACGCATCTATGAAATCTTCTCCGAAGGCGGAGGCAACGCCTTTGGGTGCGAGATCGACAGCAAAGGCCGGATATTCTCCGGGTACAATGGCGGTGACACGCGCGGGTTCCATTATGTGCAAGGGGCCTATCTAAAAAAGGGCTTTGAAAAGCACGGCCCGCTTTCGAATCCGTATGCCTTTGGCTATTTCCCACCCATGCCTCATGAACGTGTTCCCGGCTTCACGCACAATTTTGTCCTCTACGATCATGGGGCATTGCCATCGCGCTACACGGGCAGACTGTTTGGGGCGGAACCGATCCAAGGCCGAATCGTGGAAAGCGAACTCCTCCCGGACCGATCATCGTTTCGCGCCCATGATATTTCGCGTCCTGTGACCAGCGACGATCGTTGGTTTCGTCCGGTTGATATCAAGGTCGGACCCGATGGGGCGATCTATGTTTGCGACTGGTACGACCAACAAGTGAATCACTTTCGCAATCACGAGGGCAAAATCGACACGAGCAACGGCCGCATCTATCGACTCAAGGGCAAAGGAAGCCAATCTGTACGCCCAGTCGATCTGGCCAAACTCGCCCCAGCCCAACTCATCGAACGCCTCGCGGATCCCAACCGGTGGGTTCGACAGACCGTGTTGCGCTTGCTGGCCGACCGACAGGATTCGTCGATCATCCCAGCCCTATCTGCAGCCCTTCATCAGAACTCAGGTCAACTCGCACTGGAAACTCTCTGGGCGTTGAACCTGTGCGGTGGACTTACCGAGGTTGAGGCGCTCAAGGCCCTGGACCATTCTGATCCGTTCGTGCGGCTTTGGACGGTACGCTTGCTAGGCGACACCCATCGAATTCCCTCAAATCTAGCCAGCCAACTGAGCGCCTTGGCAGGGAAAGAACCCAACCTCGAAGTCCGCAATCAACTCGCGGCCACGGCGAAGCGGTTGCCGGCGCGCGATGGCCTCGCAGTGGTCCGAGCCCTCGCCCTGCGGACCGAAGACGCCACCGACAACCGAATACCGCTGCTCCTCTGGTGGGCCATCGAAGCCCAGTGCGAGGAACATCGTAACGAGGTACTCCAACTCTTTGAGGACCCTAACTTCTGGCGAAGCCCTCTCGTGGAGAATCATCTTCTGGATCGAACCGCCCGACGCTTTGCTCAGGCTGGATCGCGCCGGGATTTGATGACCTGCGCACGCCTCTTTGATCTGTCGCCAAGCGTGGAGCAGAGCCGTCGTCTGATGACCGGCTTCGAAGCCGCCTTCAAAGGGCGTGCGCTGGCGGGTCTTCCGGAAGCGTTGATACAGGCTATGGCACGTCATGGAGTTGGTTCGGCCGCCTTTGCACTGCGCCAGGGCGACCCTCGCGCTGTGCGAAAGGCGATTCAAGTCGTGGCCGACGAAACCGCGCTGCGTGCGGAGCGCATGGAGTTTCTTGGTGTTATGAGCGAGGTTAAGGTTCCGGGTGCACTACCGGCGTTGAGCCGCGCGTACCGTGGGGTCTATCAGGATGACGGACTACGCAAGGCAATCCTGTCGGCTTTCCAGAGCTATGATGATGCCGGCATCGCCGAGGTTGTGTTAAGCGCCTATCCCGCGTTGGGTCGGGAGTCGCTCTCGACCGCACAAACGCTGATGGCTAGCCGGCCGGCGTGGGGATTGGCCTTTGCACAAGCCATCACAAGAAAAGGATCGTCGTGGCCCGCTCCCCCGATCAAACCCGAGACCATTCCGCTGAACATTGTCCGCAAGTTGAAGCAACATCAGGATCCGGCCATGCAGGAACTGCTGGGAAAAATCTGGCCGAACACGGGAAGCCCAACGACGGCGGACATGGAAAAGAAAATCCGTGATCTGGCCAAAGTAATCCGGGGCGGCATCGGGGATCCCTACCAAGGGCGAACCCTCTTTCAAAACACCTGCGGGAATTGTCACCAACTCTTTGGCCAAGGAGCGGCCGTTGGACCGGACCTCACTGCGCACAACCGGGCGGATCTGGAATCCTTGCTCCTGGCGATTGTGAATCCCAGCGCGGAAATCCGGGAAGGGTTCGAAAACTATGCGTTGGAAACCAAGGATGGGCGTTCACTCTCGGGCTTTCTTCTCGAACAAGACAATCAAACCATCGTCCTGCGCGGACTGGATAATCAGAACGTGACTCTGGCCCGGGCGGACCTGCTGGAATTGAAACCTGCCGGCATGTCGTTAATGCCCGAGGGACTGCTCGACGGTTTCAACGAAGAGCAGGCCCGTGCCCTGTTTGCCTACCTTCGCAGCACGCAACCCCTCGTCGGCGAACCACCCCGCGGCACTGGAAATCCGTAACCGCAAATCCAAGACGGCGTGTTTCCGGCACCCGCCCCCCGTCGCAGGCGAACGACCTCCATGCACCGCAGTCGTCGTGACGGGTGTGAAATATTTCCTGTGGCATTTTTCAGAGTGAGAGGCGTACGGTGTAGTGTCTCCATTTGAATCTCCACCGATGATTACCATCGATCCGTTCCGGCTTATAGCAGTCGAGCTGTGCGCCGCTCTGCGCGCCAGTGCTGGGAGAAATCGGGAGGGGGCGTTGATCCTCCTGAGAGCGCAGATTCTCCTGGCCGCGTGCCTGAGCCTGTCCGCGGCGTGCGCGGCGGTGGTGGTGGAAGTGGGATCGCAACATTTCACTCTGCCGGACGGTTTTACCATCGAACTTGCCGCCGGCTCGATGCTCGTCCCTCGACCCATGAGCGCCAGTTTTGATGATCACGGACGGCTCTACGTCACCGACTCGTCCGGGTCCAACGTTCCGGCCGCCGAGCAACTCAAAGATCCCAGGAGCCGCGTGTTGCGTTTGGAAGATAGTCATGGCGACGGCCGCTACGATAAGGCGGTGGTGTTTGCGGACAAGGTCATGTTTCCCTCAGGCTGCCTGTGGCACGAGGGTTGGGTATATGTCGCAGCGCCGCCTAGCATCTGGCGCTTCCGCGACCGCGATGGCGACGGTGTTGCCGACGAGCGTGAGGAATGGTTCAAGGGCGGAACCCTCACCAGCTGTGGTGACGACGTCCATGGACCCTACGCAGGACCCGATGGCTATATTTACTGGACCAAGGGAGAACGGGAGGAACAGAAACACGAGCGACCAGGCAAGAAACCGATTTTTGATGCTGCGTCTCATGTCTATCGCGCCCGGACCGATGGTTCGGACCTCGAGGTGATCGTGTCCGGCGGAATGGATAATCCAGTCGAAGTCGCATTTAGCTCGGAAGGCGAAGCCTTCTTCACGAGCACATTTATTGATTTAAGCCAACCGGGACGGCGCGATGGGATTGCTCACGCCGTTTATGGTGGCGTGTTCGGCAAGCAACACGAGGCAGTCGAAGATCGTCGCGTAACCCGCACATCGCCCGAATTGTTGCATCCCATCGTGCAGTTCGGGGCCGGGGCGGTCTCCGGCTTGTGCCGTTACGAAGGCGCCGGGTTTGGAACCGAGTACCGGGATAACCTCTTCGCCACAACCTTCAATCTTCACAAGGTCTCGCGCCACGTTCTCCGTCCCACCGGCGCGGGTTTCACTAGCGCCAACAGCGATTTTGTGGTTTCGGATAATCCGGATTTTCATCCGACGGATGTCATCGAAGACGCCGACGGTTCGTTGCTGGTCATCGACACGGGCGGTTGGTATAAGATGTGTTGTCCCAGTGCCGGGCTGTCGAAACCGGACGTGCTGGGCGGGATTTACAGAGTGAGGAGATCGGCGCAACCTCATTTGACGAATGCCTGGGCCGGAGTCAGGGGAACGCTGCCCGCCGGGCCGAATGAGCTGATTGCCCTGCTCGCGATTGACTCTCCCGCCCGGCAACGGCGAGCCGTAGAACAGTTGGTCAAGCTGGGGCAAAAGGCGGTCCCGGCACTGGAGCTCGCGCTCCTGAACGGCGTTTCGGCCCAGCGCTCGACCCAGGCAGCCTGGATCTTGTTTCGGATCGGAGACGAGAGAGCTTTCGCGGCGCTGACGAAGGCGTTGGCAAACTCTGATCCAGGGGTGCGTCGAGTCGCCGCCAAGTGCCTTGCCTTGGCAGGGAACCGTACCGCGAGCTTGATGCCACTACTCCGATCCAATGATCCTGCACTTCAGCGCAACGCTGCCGAAGCATTTGCCAGAAGTCCGGACCCACGCGCAGTCGCTTCATTGCTTCAGTTAAGTGCGGAAGCCGGCGATGATGTCGTGCTCGAGCACGAAGCAATCTTTGGCCTGATTCAGATTGCCAACTCCGCCGCGCTCTATACCGGTCTGGCATCCGGCGACCGCGGGAAGCAGCGCGCCTCACTGGTTGCGCTCGACCAAATGGACGGAAGCAACCTCCAGTCGGCGGATGTGGCGCCATTTCTGAGCGCTTCGGATCGTCGTCTACGTGAAACCGCCCGCTGGATTACCCAGCGACATCCGGAATGGGCGGAACATCTGGCCGGCATTTTTCGCTCGCGCCTATCCGACGCAGAAACAAGCGGTCCGGACAAGGCGGAATGGGAAAGCCAACTATTCCTGCTGACCAAATCGCAAGGCGGTCAGCAGTTGCTGGCCGATCTCGTGACTCAGCACGGATTTCGTGAGGATTCACGCATCGCGGCGTTGACCACAATTGCCTCCGCGAAACTCAGTGATCCGCCCGACTCATGGGTCCGCGCGGTGTCCCACGCTCTCGGAACGTCTGATGGCAGTTCGCCCTCCGCTGTGCCAAAAGATAGCGCACTGCTCGATGCCGCCTTGCGGTCGGCGCGGACCTGGTCCAACAGCGTCAGCCTCGTTGCGGCGGTAAATTTGATCGCGACCGATGGGAGGCGATCCGATGCGACCCGGCTGAAAGCCCTCGCGGTTTTGCCCAAGGGATCAGCCCTCGCTCTTCCCGAGTTCGAGCTGTTGCGCGCGGCATTGGATCCCTCGAAGCCTGTACTCGACCGGACATTGGCAGCGGAGGCGTTTGCGAAGGCGAGACTCGGCCCGCCACAACTCTCCGCCTTGACGGAAATATTGAAGACAGTCGGGCCGCTCGAATTGCCGAAGGTGTTGGGGGCGTTCGACGCGGGCGGAGATGAATTGCTTGGTCTCCAGCTCGTCGGTGCGCTCAAGAACGCCGCCTCCGTTTCGATGCTGCGCCCGGAACTACTGAGACCTCACCTCGCAAAGTTCTCCGACGCCGTGCAGCAGGCTGGTGAAAAGCTGCTGGCTTCGGTCCATCAAAACCTCGCACAACAAACGGCGCGGATTGAAGCGATGCTGAAGGAACTTAAACGGCTCGATGGGAACATCCGCCGTGGCCATGCCATTTTCAGCAACACTCGCGCGGCGTGCTTGACCTGCCACATAATGGGCTACCAGGGCGGGCAGGTCGGTCCGGATTTGACGTCAATTGGACTATTCCGCACGGAGAGGGATCTTCTTGAATCGATTCTTTATCCGAGTGCCAGTTTTGTCCGTAACTACGAACCGGTAATCATAACGACCAAGAACGGCGAAGAATACTCAGGAGTCATCAAAGAAGAAAAAGACGAGGCAGTGCTGCTGGTCACGGGCCCCGGAGCTGAACTCCGTTTGCCCCGAACCGGGCTGCGCGAAATCGGGCCCGGGACCATCTCTGTCATGCCTGCCGGATTGGAGGAACAGATCAGCCGCCAGGATCTCGCCGACCTGTTGGCCTTCCTCAAGAATACTCGCTGGGGCACCAATTGACCCGATTCTATGAAAAAACACCTGCTCATTCTCGCCGCTCTCCTGCTCGTCGTACTGCTGCCAATGACGCGAGCCGCCGAGCCGGGCCGCATCGTCTTTATGATCGGTGAGGACGAGTATCACACTTGGGAGACCCTGCCGGACTTTGCCGAAAAAGACCTTAAGCCACTCGGCTACCGCGTCACCATCATCAAAGCGGACGCGGCGGACAGAAATAATTTCCCGGGCCTCGTCGCCGCGTTGCGCGATGCGGATTTGCTGTTTCTCAGCGTCCGCCGCCGGACGTTGCCGAAGGATCAACTTGACGCTGTGCGCGCGCACCTCGCGGCGGGCAAGCCACTGGTGGGCATCCGCACCGCAAGCCATGCGTTTTCGCCGCTGCGAGATCAGCCCCTGGACCCGAAGCTTGTGGCGTGGCTTGAGTTCGACCCGGAAGTTCTCGGCGGCCATTACTCCGACCACTACGGCAATGCCCCGGTGACCGTCACGTTAGCGTCCGGCGCGGAAACCCATTCGATTTTGAAAGGCGTCCCGGTGAACAAGCTTATCGGTCACGGCGGCCTCTACAAGAACACGCCACTGGAAAAAACCGCCACGCCATTGCTCCTCGGCACGATTCTCGGCCATCCCTCCGAGCCCATCGCATGGACGCATCGCTATGGCCAAAAGCAGGCGCGCGTGTTCTACACGTCGCTCGGCCATTGGGATGATTTCGCCAATCGCAGTTTCCGCATCCTCCTCGTCAACGGTGTCACCTGGGCACTGAACAAATGAACGCCTCTCCACGCCTCAACCCTGAAATCTCGAACCCAAATCCCACTGCCACTCCTCGATGGTCCAACCGCGCAGCGCTAAAGCAACTGATTATCAATGATAACTACGAAGACTTAACTGTCAGGACTACAGCCACCGAGAGAAACTCCATGAACCCACTCACACCAAAAACTCTACTGCCACGAACGACCCAACTTCGAAAAGCAGTTTCCCCAGCTCCGCAAAACTGTCAGCGAATCGCTAGCTCCTCCGAGCTGCCCGCCGGTCCTCAGTACGGCCTTTCAGCTCGAACTGGCTTCACGTTGATTGAGTTGCTCGTGGTGATCGCCATCATTGCCATTCTTGCGGGGATGCTTCTGCCCGCATTGAGTCGCGCCAAAGAAAAGGCCAACGGCATCAAATGTGTCAGCAACCTCAAGCAAATCGGGCTCGCGTTTGCTTTATATGCCGACGATAGCGCGGACTCTTACCCGATCACGGCGGGTTATAATGCCAGCGGCGGTTGGAAAGGGCTGGGCAGTTACCACCCGGACGAAGGCGGCGGGGTGCGCGCGACCAATCGTCCGCTGAATTCGTACGTTGGTCTGGCGGGGAACTCCACTAACATATCTTCGTTTCGGATTTTCACGTGTCCCAGCGACAAGGGGGAAGCCATCGGGGGCTATATCTCGCCAAACCGCCGCACGATGTTTGAATTGAATGGCTCCAGCTACCGCGAGATGTGGTCCCATCACGGTTGGCGCGTCCAGATGGTTACCGCAAGGCGGATCACCCAGGACACATCGGCGCTGATGAGCGGGTCGCAACCACCGATCAAAGCTGGCCGAGTGGCGCTGAGCGCGGCGAACAAAGTGATCACCGGTGACCACAACTGGCACGGCAACCGGGTTACCGATGACCTGCACAATACATGGCACAACTATCGAGGGCAGCGGCGTAACAATGTCTTGTTCGGGGACAACCACGTGGCCTATTTTCGATTTCCCCCTGAGATCGAATCAGATCCGGGTTATGCAGAGGGTTACGCGGGACCCGTGGAGTCAATGCCCGCCCGTAACCGGCCTGACCCGAGCTTTCTTTACTGGTAAACAACAGCGGATTCCGCGGGGTAAACTCAGGGACTCCTGACATCGGCATCGGGACCACCGGGTTCGGGCCGCGAAGCGTCTCCCACAATTAATCGGGCGCGGGTCAATTCCCCGGCTTGGGCCAGTGCAGATGCCGGTGCAGGAAATCAAACGTCCCCACACCATGAATGCTGTGCGGGCCGTCGAAGAACTCAATCTCGGTGCGATCGCTTAGCCCCATTTTTACATAATGCCGGCGTGTCTTGGCGTATTCGTAGGCGACCCATTCATCGGGTGCGACACCGTCATCATGCCCGCGCTCCACCATGAACGGGCGTGGGAAGATGAGCCACGACATCTCCGCATAGTTGAAGGTGTTGCCGAGATTCCACTCGGGCATGTCGTATTCGTTGTTGAACAGATAGCAGTAGCCCGATCGCGCTGAAGTGTTCTTCCAGATCCATTCGCTATAATCTGCCGAACAGATGCTCAGGCAATAACGGTCCACCAGCACGGGCACACGCATCGCCGTCTTGCCTCCATAGCTCAGGCCATAAAAGGCGATGCGCGCTGGGTCCACGAATTCCTGTGCGGCGAGCCAATCGGTGATGACCTCGTGCTGGCGGACGATGAAGGACCAAAGGGTGAGCCCGAGCGGCTGGGCCTGGTGAAGAACTTGCCGGAATCGGGTTTCGCCAATATAGGGATTCTGCGGCGCGAACGTAACGAAGCCGAGCTCCGCGAGGCGCAAGCCGTACTGGTGGTAGAAGGGGCTGTTGACAGCGGGGTCGGAAACGTCGGTAGGCCGCCCTTCCAGCCCATGCTGGCAGACGACAACCGGGCGCCGCTCGCCGGGCTTTACATTCACCGGCACGCACAGGATGCCATGAGCGAAGACGTCGGGGTGTACCGCGAGCACCACTTCGTAGCGGCGCACGCCGTTCGTTTCGCCGAGGAGGCGCGTGCGCGGGTTTGGCAGGAGCGACGCCGGCGGGATGATGCCGATGATATCACTCCGAAAATGATCGCGAAGGCTCGCGACGGTGTTGGTGTAGCCGGCCAGCGTCTTGAAGTCGGCCTGCTTCCAAAACGCACGCCGCGATTCCGGTGATTCGCGCATCAGCCATTGGGTGTCTTCGAGAATCTGACGATATTGGCGGAGCGTGCGCGCCTTGGCATCCGGCAGTGCGCCGGTGAGCATCGGGACGGTGGCTAGCTGTGAAGCCACACCAAGATTCGTGCCGGTTAGCGAGAAAAGAAAGCGGCCGACGTCAACTCCGAACGTGTCAGGCGACCCCTCGCCGCGGCCGGTCGTGGCGGAAGCGGAGATCTTCTGCAACCGCTCGAATTCGCGCGTGATCTCCATCGCGTCCGGGCGTCGAATCCGGCCAGGGGCGCCCCCTCCCGCATCCGTATGGGTCACGTCCGGGTACCGCCCAGTTTCCAGCCACAGCCAGCGTGGCGCTATGAGGGAACCGATCTCGGCATCACCGAATTCGCGCAACAGACCGAAGACATTGCGGGAGATCGGTTCCTCCCAGAGGCGTTCGCGCGGGCCGAAGTAGCCGCTCACATATGTCGAGGCAAACCGGGTGTCACAGGCCGCCGCATAGTAGGCCAACAGGCCCCCCTCGCCATGGCCGATGATGCCGAGAAACTGGCGGTTAGTCGCAGCCCCCCGCTGCGCGACGAGCAGTTCGTCGATGTTCCAGGAGATCGTCCCGGGTCGGCGCGTCTGTTCGAGCCAGTCCGCGGCGGCAAAGACCTTTTGCAATTCATAGGCGGTCGGCGTGCGCCCCATCTCCCAACTCGCGCGCCAAAGCGTCTCGCGCTGGCTGTACTTCATGGGAAATATATCCGGGTTGCCAGCGAAGGTGCTGCCGCGATCAATCAGAGCGGGGACCAGAACTCGGCAGCCGTGTTCGGCGGCGAGTCGCGCGAATTGTTCAGCCGGGCGCAGCCCGGGAGCGAGGCCGATGAGCTGTTCCGGTGTCCAATCGCAGTCGGGCAGGGCAATAACGTCGCCCATCGGCTCGCCATCCGGCTGCAGGAGCAGTCCTTCGCCTTCGACCCCGCGAAAAACATTCCACGCGACCGCAAAGACCCGGTAACCCGCCCCGCGCGCCACCTCGACGGAACCGGGCGTCCGCTTCACGCCGATTGGCGCGATGTGACGCAGCGTCACCGGCTCGCGGGCGTCGGTCAACCCGAGCCTCTGACGCAGGCGCAGGCGGTTGGTATCAAATCGATGGACGAACGCAGGCTGATCAACCTGAGTGACGTCTGTCCGCCAGAAACGCGCGCGGTCCGTCGCCACCACCACAGTCTCCCGCTCGATATACCGGCGGATGCCGTCAACCATGTCCGCGGCAAAATCATTGGAGCCAGTGAGGGGGCTGGTGCCAGGCAGCGGTTGCGCGGAGGTTCCGAGGCCTGTGAGAGTCCAGGCGAGGAAAGCGATGATGCGGGGGTTCATGTCCGGAAGTTGAGTCAAGCAGGGTTCGCGATTTTAGACCCGTTGTGGGTCAGATTCCCCTCGGCTTGGCCGAGATGGAAGACTCGCCGCCCAGGGCGGGGTTCAGCCAGGGCGTGAAGTGATAATACCACTGCCGGGATTTCAGGGGCGTCGCGTGCCCATCCAGGAATCCAACGTTGCTCTTTTCTCCGTGACGAACGCTAGGACCGCCCCAATTGGGATCGTCACCTGTTACGTAGCTGCCCCCAAATCCGGCGGGATCCTCAAGAACCCAGGATTGGGCCTTCTCCGGGGAGGCAAGAGTGACACATTTTAGTGGATCGGTGGTATCGATAGCCCTCGTTCCCGAGTCCGCCAGATAGACTGTGACGGCAGGGTTTGCCACGCCCGTATCCTTGAGGGGCTGCACCAACCAGTTGCCGGCTGGAAAGCTACAACCTCCAATCTGGAAATTCGCGCCGTATCCTGAAACGGTCCGATCATCAGCGAAAATGTACGTGGAAGTGAAGCGCCGGGCCTGCTGCTGCTTCGTGGGGCAAAGCAGGACGTTCGTGTTTTGCAGGAAGGGTTGAATGTAATTAAACCAGGCAATCCCACCACCCCCCACGACCGCAGTAAAAGTCCACGGATATACGTCCCGTCCCTGGCCGCAGTATAGCATACTAGCGAGGCTCATTTGACGCACATTGCTAAGACATCGGGTACCAATCGCTTTCTGCTTGGCCTGACTGAGGGCTGGCAACAGAAGACCGGCAAGAATCGCAATGATCGCAATGACCACCAACAGTTCGATCAAAGTGAAGCCAGTGGGAACGGTATGGCGGTGACCCGGCCTATTCCGGGCTCTGAATTGAAGGTCGACGGGGTTCACAAATTAAGATAGCAGGCAATGGCTCCTGCAAGAACTTATCGCCGCAGAGACCGAGTTATGGCCACGAGTGAACCACAACCACAACCACGATCTCGTTACTTCTTTGGTTTTGGATCCAGATCTCGGCGAAGATCCTCGGGAGTAAACGCTACTTCCACCCCATTGCCAGGGACCTCCACATGCGCCAGCCATAAGAGTCCGTTCAGAACCACTTTGCGAAAGTTTTCATCCCCCCAGTTCACATGCCGATGCCCGCCCGTGAAACCCATTCCGCGGCCACCGTTCGGACGTTCAAAGACCCACATCATTGTCTCAGGTCGGCCGGACGCCGCAACGATGTGTTCGTACGGACCTTTTGGATAGACGTACGGCCCTTTGCGCACGGCATCACTGGGAGTGGCTACGAGAATCGGCGTCACATTCTTGAGCCCCGGCACCCAGCGCATATTAAAATACCACTCATCGTTCACCCGGAATGGTTTTACCCCACGGGTCACAGGGTGGTTCGGAAATGTCGTGAAATCCGGATCCCACATCGGGTTCACGGAAAACTGATGTTCGTAGTGACCTCCCACCCAGCGATGCATCGCCGCCCCAGGATCTCCCGCGGGCACTTCCACCGCGAAGTGGGCAAACCCCAGGCCGACACCCCGCGCCGCGAGCGCATCCATCTGCTTCACACGTTCGCCTTGAATCGCCGGATGGCCGCCCCCACCGTCCGCAAAAATGAGGACCGCATCGACAGCTCCAAAAACGGTTTCATCCGACGGCCAACCGTTCGAGGCCACCAACACATGCACGCCCGGAACCGTGGCGAGCCCTTTTTCGAGCAAGAGGGTGCCCGCCCGAAATTCGTGATCACCGGGCCCGTGACTTTGTTTGCCGGCAATCAACAGAATCGTCTTGGCCGTGCACACTGTCTGGCCCGCAATGCACAGAAGGGCGACTACCCAGAGGGCCCGTACTCGGGCGGTAAGGAATAGAGAATTCATACGCTGCGGGAAACGTTGGTCGGACGAAGAAAGGGCGCAAGACAATAGCCAGCTGATTTATGAGGGTGTTGCCGGTGCACTCTACACCTGCCGCCCGGATTTGGTCGGCTTCGTCAATGGCCTGCCGCGGGTGGTCATCGAGTTAAAGAAGCAAAGTGTTCTTGGGTAGGAAGGTTTTCCAACGAACAGACATGAATCGGGACCATGAACCGTTACAGGTGAGAGGATTGCGCGGACTGCCGTCCGCGACTACGACGTTTCGGTTCATGGAGTGCGCTTGTGAGCGACGGGGGGGGATGCTAACGTTCGCTCGAAATCGCACTTCAATGAAGGCTGGTCCACTCCGGTAGTCTGGCGGGAGGGAGACGAGGATATGCTTGGGATGTTGAACGCGTCACGCTTCTCTGCGCGGCGGGTGAAGGATGGATCCGAAAAGTGGCGGCTGCCGGGTTTGCCGAATCAGACGTGCGCGACTCCGGCGGTTGGGAACGGGTTGCTCTTTACGTTTGGCACGGGCGGCAAGGCGGCGACTTTCGATCGTGCGGGTTGGGAAAAAGCGCTACTTGGATTCGATGAATTCGGCAAGGGTGACTTTATGACAACGCGCGTGATGTCAGTGCGCACCGGTGGAGTCGGGGACGTTAGTTCCTCGGCGGTGGTCTGGTCCGAAGTGAAGGGTGTCCCGGAGGTGACCTCGCCGTTGTTGTTGGGAAACCGTCTTTACTTGGTCAAGGCCGGGGGGATGGCGATCTGCCGTGACGCGGCCACTGGCAAGTCCCGATTCGAGGAACGGCTGGGAGCGGCAGGCGGCCACTTCGCTTCGCCCGTGGCATCTGGAGGAAGAATTTATGCCGCTTCTGATCGCGGAACGGTGGTGGTTTTTGAAGACGCCGATTCGCTGAAGGTGCTCGCGCGAAATGATCTCAAAGAGCCCATCATGGCGACTCCGGCAATTGTGAATGGAAAGCTGTACGTTCGGACGGCGGGGCATTTGTATTCGTTCAAATAGAAGTTGGCGCGATCTAAAGGTCGCGCAGTTCGTGTGCCTTCAGCAGGCGTGCGGAGGGGAAACAACTGCTGGCGCGGGCCAAGTGCGGCCTGATGTAAAGGAGCTCATTAATTGATATATCCTGCAGCCAGCCTCGAGCAGGGTTGGATTTCAGCCCCCCTTTCAACCCATTTGGCATTGTCGTCTATGCTGCCGGAGTCAATCCTCCTGCCAAGTCCAAGTAGGGTCCCTGTCCATGCAAGTGGATAGACGGTCTATGGATCTACGATGACGGACAATCGGAGAACTACGGCCAACAAGACAGTGCAGCAAACGGGAGCCAACCGATTCGCTCAGAGACGAATTGAGCGACCGACACTTCGTCCGTCCGCGATTCCCCAAGGTGCGTGCCATGTTCAACACTTCTCGTATTTCCAATTTAGCGCTTTGCCTTGGGCAATCCATTGGCAGCCGGTGGAAGAGATGTCCCGACCCGTGGCGGGTTCGGTGGAATTGACCGACCGGCCGGCCAGCGAAATCTTGGGGCTCTTGTATCGGGTGATCCCCTCTAAGTTGCCGTAGCCCCGCGCTGAGCCCCAATGCCGGCATGATTTTCTTGCTAGGCCGACACTTGCTATCCGGTGCCCGACGCTCCAGGGTTGAGGGGAGCCCGGAGAAGCCGCGGTGAGAAATCCATGGCAACGAAAAAACAAACAATTGAGTTTCTCCTTGCCAAACTGCGTGAGTCAAAATGGTTTTCCGCTCGGGCTATGTTCGGCGAATACGCTCTATACGCTGACGGCAAAGTCGTCGCGCTCGTTTACGACGATCTATTGCACGTGAAGATCCTTTTCACCAGCCACGCCCTCGAGCGCCTATGTAAAAATAACCTGAATGACACCCACCATGAAGCATATCTTGAATCCGCCACGGCTCCTTTGTCTGGCCATGGCGTGCGGTTCGTTCTCTTTCTCGGAGCCGGCCTGCGCGCAACTCGTTCTCTCGGGCAACGAAAACAAGCTCGACCTGAGCACTGGAGACCCGCGCATTATCCCTAACGCGCCGCCGGACACGCTGACAATGCTCGATTTTTCAAGCTTTCCGCCCGCGGTCACTCACGTCACCAACATCCCGAATTCAGTCATCGGCCCTCCCTCCAACATTGCCATTCATCCCAACGGCCGGATGGCGCTCGTGGCGAGTTCTATCAAGATTGCATCGCCAACGGCGACAAATTGGGTTCCCGATAACCGGATTTATATCCTGGACCTCAGCCATCGCCCCCCGCGAGTCGTGAGCGAGATTCAGGCCGAGTTGCAGCCGAGCGGCATGTCGTTCACTTCGGACGGGCGCAAGGTTTTGGTGGCGAACCGGGGGACGGGAACGATCTCGGTCTTCGCAGTCGATGGGTTCGAATTGAAGCCGATCCAATCGGTCAAGGTTTGTGAGCCTTCCGAGAATGTGTCGGATGTGGCCGTTTCCCCGGACGGCAACCTTGCGCTGGCCAGCGTTAAAGTGGGCGGCTATGTGGCGGTGCTTCGGTTCGATGGCCGCGAATTCGTGGTGTCGAAACGGAAGACATCTGTCAGTGGCCAACCCTACCGACTCTTGATCACCCCGGACGGCGAGTTGGGGTTGGTGGCGGGGTTGGGCTTCGGCAAGGGTGTCGATGTGGACGAGTTGAGCATCATCGATTTACGCGCCCGGGAACCCCGGACGATCGATCACGTTCCGCTCGGCACCGTGCCGGAATCGATCGAACTCAATCCTGATGGTCGACTCCTGGCGGCCGTGGTTATGGACGGCAGTAGCCTGCCGCCGGGTGACCCGCTCCGCACGGACAAGGCGCATTTGATTATCCTCGAGCGGAAGGGCAAAACGTTTGTCCGGCGTCAGCGTCTCGACTTTCCACCCGTGCCCTCGGGAGTGGTTTTCACCGGTGACGGCCGCTATCTGGTCGTGCAATGTCATCTCGAGCGGGAACTCTATATTTACGCGGTGCACGGCTCACATGTGCGCGATACCGGGCAGCGGATACCGGTGCCGGGCATGCCGTCGTCTCTTCGCGCGGGGCCGAAACCATAGGGCGGTCGGAAAGAATCACGTAAAAGGGTCAAGCCCGGAATCGTGAACACACGCTGCAAGAATCGCTGATTGTGTGTCAATATTTTGGAGGTGGCTCGACACGTGCGTGCGAATTGAGCATGCGGCGGGAATTGGGTGGATTTGAATCCCAACGGGCTTCGATCAGGGTGCCCAGGGTTGCGAGGAACGAGCTACCCTGGGTGAAAAAAACATCCACATCAGTACCCCAACGGGGTTGGATCCGTTTTGACACAATCATTCAACCCGTTCCGGGTAGGAAATTCAAAGCAGAACGGTGTCCAAGATTGAAAGAATTTCTGAGGCCTATAGCATTGATTGGTGGAGCGGTAGGCGAGCACGGTGAAGCCCTTACTTGCTGGAGGGCGATCTCACCTTCTGCTCGGCGATGAGTTCTCAGCGCATTCTCAGCGCCTCGGC
>SIBK01000061.1 GCA_009695205.1 Pedosphaera sp.
GCCTTCTTGCGCTCAAGCATGCGCCCCACCTGGCTGGCGAGCTTTTGCGCGTCAACTTTCTTTCGTGGCACAGCCGCCAGGCGCGTTAACTCCAACGTCGCTTTCTGAACCCGGCATTGCCGCCTCTCCTGATCCCGCTGTTGTCGCCATGGGCCCCCGGCGACCACGTAACGTTTGCCCTCGTGTTGAACCTCGATTAAACCAAATCTCCTTAATCGCAAAGCGTCAATAAAGCGCTTTCTTATACTGCCCATCTTCAAAGAAGTTCCACGACACGGAAGTAGCGGCCAGACTCCGCCACAACAAATTCTTGGGTGACGTTTTCGGATTCGGTAACGAATAAGGGCGCGCTGACATTCCATATCTTAAGATCGTTTGAGCCTTGGAGTTGATATTTCCGCCCCAGTACCAACCGCATGTTCACGTTCACCCGGCTAACCTCGATGGCGAGTTCCCGCGAGAACGGTGGCGAGGCGATCAAGACTTTCGGCTCGCTTGTGTAGTCGATGCCGGGATTGGTGACTTTGAAGCCTGTGACTCTCCCCTCGGATATAATGGCGGTGGCAGCAGCATTCGACCCCCCGCCGCCTTTGATCACCACCAACGGGGGCAAGGTGTAGCCATGCCCGCCGCCGCCGATCGCGTTCATGCCCACCACGAAATCATTCACGACTTGCGCCTTGGCCGTCGCCCCGTTCGGGCCGACCAGTCCATCGCTCTTCAAAGCCACCGTGTGGCTGCGGCCTGCCGCGATGGCCACTACTTCGCTTAGACCCACAGGCACGTTGGTTTGGCCAGAGTTGTGGTCCCCCCCAAGCAACGACGGTGCCACCACTCTTCAAAGCCACGGGGTAGCTGATACCTGCAGCGATACCCACCACCTCCGTGAGGGCAATGGGGACTTGCATCACGCCGGAGTTGATCCCCCACGCCACAACCGTGCCATCGTTCTTCAAGGCCACCGTGTGCTGGTATCCTGCCGCGATGCCGACAACTCCGCTCAGTCCACCCGGAACCTGCGCCTGGTAATTACCGTTCAACCCCCACGCGACCACCCGGCCATCAACGGAGTTGTCCTGTTGAAGTGCCATCGTGTGGAGGATTCCTGACGCGATAGCGACGATTTCTCCTCACGCGACAGGGACACTTACTTGGCCGTAGTCGTTACGACCCCACGCCACCACGGTGCCGTTACTCTTCAAGGCCACCGTGTGGCTGCTGCCTGCCGCGATGGCGACAACTCCGCTCAGTCCACTGGGCACTTTCACTTGGTCATTACCGTTCTCCCCCCACGCAACCACGGTGCCATCGCTTTTGAGGGCCACGGTGTGATACCTGTCCGCCGCGATTGCCACTACGCTGTGCAAGCCGACTTGCTCATTCGTTTGGCCATAGTCGTTGGCACCCCACGCAACAACCGTGCCCGTGACAGTCGGTCGCTTGAGCGGGAACTCGGTTTGGCGTGTGGCGACCGGCAGCGGAAACGTGGCGGCATGAATCGCCAGCGAAACGCCAACCGAGGCGAGGAATCCACCCAGGGCGAGGCGAAGGGCGGAGGGGAAAAGTCCTTTTTGCATCGCTGCCGGATACCCGAGGAGTGGCAGGAAGGCAACATTCCTGACGTTGTAAACATCACTGCCAAGGGCTTAGTGAGGGAGCTTAGTTTCCTTATCTTCTTACGTAACCTGTTTAAGATGAAGGTGGTGGGCGGTGAGGGACTCGAACCCCCGACCAAATGCGTGTAAGGCATCTGCGCTAGCCACTGCGCCAACCGCCCAGACCAAGGTGTTGATACCAGTCCCGCAGCGCTTTCACAAGGAACCAATTCGTGGACTTGGATAAGGGCAAAAGACCGCCTTCACTTTCAGGCAGGGACGCATGACGCCACATCGCGATAAAGTGAAAATTGCCGGGGGGCTAAGACTCTTGCTTGACACATCGGGGTTCTTGATGTCTATTGGGGTGTGGAATGAAGCTAATGTCGCTCAATCAGATTACGAGCAAACGCTGCCAAGGCGGCGGATGTGCCGTAGTATCTGTTTCCTGGCACCCGGCTAGGTCCGCGGGCGGCGTGGAGGTTCACTTCTAAGATCGATTTTCTAGTTCGTTTTTGAAGAACCCACGGCAGCCCAAAGCTCCGTGGGTTCTTCGATTTTCGGGCAGGAAAAGAAGACGCCAACGCACCCAATGCAATGCACCAATCGTAACAAAAACGGCACCCGGCAACGGGGCCGAAACGTTCTAAACTACAGCATGAGAAATAAGACAAAAAATGAAACAAGCTCGGCGGCGGAACGGTTCGCGACGATGATAGAAGCGGCCGCGCCGTTCACAGAAATTGGCGTCACCGATCTCGAACAATTGAAGCGACGTTTGCTTAAGGAGGTTCTCAAGGCGGCGGTCAACTCCGCCCTCTCAAACCCCATGCAGCGCGCCGCCAATGAAGCCGCAGCGCTTGCTTGGCTCGAATCCGAACCGATGCTCGTCTTCCCCACCCTCTTTGAGGAGAAGGCGCGGGTCGCTCGCCAGCAGTTTCAGAAGCAACGGCTGGTCCGGGCTCGCTCGGTCAGCATTATTGCGGAGGCGGCATGAATTTCTCCAGACTGGAGATGCGGACGTCGGGGCGAGTCGAGAAGTGAGCACCGGTCGGCGTCGGCTGTCCCGTTGTTCATCTCTCGGCTTGTACCCAGCAAGTCTGGATCCTTTGTGGGGAAAAAATTCCAGGCCGGGCACCAAGCCCGGCCTGGTCCTTTTTAAAAGGTCAGTAGACGCCTTCGACGATACTTTTCTCCATGGCACCAAAGGGGCGAACCTCGGCGACACCGTCCCAGGCATACGGAGCCCGAGGTTGGCGGCGGATCGCTTCGTCCCGCTCCATAAACCGCGGCATGAAGAATTCCTTCGTGAGCGTGGTGAGCTCAACCCGGCCCCACTCGCCATAGCCGCGGGAGACGGTGGTGTTGTCTGGATCCACGACACGGAGGATAGCTCTCGGCTGTGGGGCGTAGTACGTGATGGAGAATTGGTCCTCGGGGAGGAGTGGGACACTCGCCGCAAGGCCCATCAGAGTGTTTCCGTAGGTGGGATAGAAACCAATCCGGCCTTCGAGCACCTCCTCGACGATGAAGCGGACGTACTGCGGAGCCATGGTGGTTCCGCCGCAGAAAACACCCCGAATCCCGGCGTCAAAGAGGTCTACCTTTTCTGCAAGCGCCTCCAGGAGTTTGGGAGTGGTAAACAGGCCGCTGACCTTTCGGTGTTTCAAGATGGTTGCCGCCTGATCCACCACGTGATCCATATAGGCCTTGGCATGGTCAAATTCCTTGCGGGTAATCACCTTTTTCACCCAACGCGGATCAAGGTCGATGAAATAGCAGGAACTACCCCGGACATTGGCCAGATGTTCAATCGCCAGCCGCAGGCGTCGGGGACCGGTTGGGCCCATCATCAGCCAGTAGTGATTTCGAGGGAAATGGGCATCGAAAATCTTCTCGCTAAATTCCGAATAGTCGACCTTGTAGTCGTTCCAGCCAATCCGTTGCTTTGGCATGCCGGTGGTGCCGCCTGTCTCGAAAATGTTGAACGGCTTGCCCTTGAAAGCCGCAGGCACCCAGACTTCGGGCTGAAGGTCTCGCAACCACTCGTCCTGGAAATGAGGAAACTTGCTGAGATCCTCGACCGATCGGACTTCCGTCCGGGGGTCAAAATTCTTCTTTGCCCAGTCGAGCCAGAACGGAGACCCGGAATCCGGGTTGAAATGCCACTCGAGAATTTCGATCAAGTGCTGGTTTAATTGGTTGCGTGCTATTTGAACGGCCGCCGGTGTGATTGCAGTACTCATGATCAGGTTGAATCTATAGGAAGTTAATTCTTGATTTGCACCCCGTCCGCCTTGTCCGTCATTACCGGTGTGGCATTGGCACCTACCGAATAGAGGTGCGTTTGGCACATGAGATACAGTGTCCCATTCGCAACGATAGGCGTACCATAAACTTGGGCTCCGAGATAGGTTTCGCTGATCACCTTGAGTACCTTTTCCGCTTTGAGCACGACGATGTCTCCATCTTCGTCGCCGATATAGACCTTGCCGTCAGCGACCAGCGTGGAACCCCACATATGTGCCTTCATGTCGTAGATCCAATGCAATTTGCCCGTGTCGGCGTCCAGGCAGTGGACGTATCCACTGAAATCCGCCAGGAATAGCAGCCCGGTGCTGGGATCGATCGAAACCGTGGAGATGCTTCGATTCACCTTCTTGTAATCCCAGATCATGCCTGTTTTTGTGATGTCTCCAGTCTTGGTCGGATCCAGGCAGACGAGGTGACCGACGCCTTCTCCGTGTTCGGGATCCTGACCGGTCGCAACATAGATACGGTTCTTGTAGAAAACCGGAGTCGAATTGATCTCACTCGGCCCTTCGGCGGCCGGGTACTTGATGGGCTTGCCGTCCTTCGCCTTGTACTCAGGAGGATTCAAATCGGCCCACCATATCTTACGGAGATAATTGTTTTCGGGGTCCTCCTCCCGCTTCAGTTCGGCGCCCGGAAGTACGGGGACGATGGGGGATCCGTTGCCTTTGCCGGGCTTAGCTTCCAGAGCATAGCAAACGCCGTCGCCTCCGCCAAAGAAGATCTGCCACTTGCCATTGACTTTGCCCGCGGAGGGAGAGGTCCATTGTCCGTGAAAAATTCGCGGACCGATGCCGGCGTTGTCTTCTCCGAGAAGTTTACCTGTTTTGGGATCGAGCGCGATGAAGGAGGGACTGTTGGGCGACGGAATATTGACGTGGGTCCAGTCCTGCCCGTTTGAGGTGCAGGCGTAAAGGATGTCGTCGACCAGGATCACCGAGCAATTGGACGCGTTGTGCGGGAAGGCACCGAGTTCATCCATCATGTCGTAACGCCAGATAATATCGGCGTCCTGTTTCCCAGGTTCCACGGGTGGCTTACCGGTGTCCATGACGGCGTACTTCCCTTCATCCTGGTATTCACCGTCATTGCCGTTGGCGAGGCCTTCGGTGTCGAGACATAGGACCTCGCATCGGCTTGTTACGATCCAGAGGCGGTTCCCGACGACGAGTGGGGCGGCAAGCATGCCGAGGCTTTCCCAGTCGTTCACTTTGCCGGATTTCAATTTGGGGACCACGAGCTGCCAGAGAAACCCCCCCGTCTTTTCATCGAAACAATACAAAACACTGCGGTCGCCGACATGACGTTTGTCGCGCGGGGATTCATTGTTGGTGCCGACGAACACTTTGCCGCCGCTAACCACGGGGTTGCCATAGCTTTGGGAGCCGAGTTTCACGGCCCATTTCACATTCTTGGTCGTCTTGAGATCAATCTCCTCGGTGCCGGCCTTCACCTTGCCCGGGTTGAAGGCGTCTGGCAGACCCTTTGCCGGGGAGTACATGTTTCGACCTGGGTCATTGCCGCCCCACTGGGGCCAGTCTTCGGCATGGGTCAGGAGGGTGGCGGTCAGGAGGGCGGCGGTCAGAAGGGACAGTTTCATTGGATCTGCAAAGCGGCAATGTGTAGTGATTTTAGACTCGGAAACAGTTTAGTTCGCGGAAACGAGAATGTTGTCGATGGCCACGCGCATTTCCTGCGGGGAAAAGCCGAATAGCCCTGGCGATCCTGTCTGGTGGGCCGTTTGATGAGGAACCTCGAGGGTCCAGGCTTCCGGTTCAGGATCCCCCCGCTTCCAGGCCTTGGCCCGGACAGTTCCCGAGCCGTCGGCGGCGACATCGACGCGCGCCTTGATCCGATACCAGGTTTCAGGAACCCACCTAAAGGGCACAGCCACCTTGAGACGCTCCTGATTCGAATTGATTTCGATCTGTTGGGCGTTGCCTTTGAGGATGACTAGGTAGCGCTGATTGATAATGCCGACTTCACTCATCTTGCGTTTGGTGCCTTCGCTTAGGACGTCCGCCACGATCGTATAGTTCTTCATCGACGAATGGCCAAAGAACACCTGGCCGCGCTGGAATAGTTTGTTGTCGATCGTCTTCACAAGCGCCTGGTTTGTGCCGGATTCTGTGTCCTTCTGGCGGACTTCGAACCGGAATCGGGCTGAGTTCCACGGCAGGGGTGGATAGGCAAATGCAGTCGGCATCTCCACCGAGTTCGTGGTCTTGTTCGTCAGGGCATAATTTTGAAAATCAAATTTCAACGGGAGATCCGGGAGAACTCGCCCCTTGATATATCCCGTCAACGCAGTGCCATCGGGTCCAGCGAGGCTGCACTTGAACTGGCCGGCGCTCGGAGTTGAGCCTTTCTCGGCCACCAGCCTGCCTTCAGCGTCAAAACTAGCGCGTAGAGTTGCCTTTACGAGTGCAGTCGGCGGGATGAAAGACTCCCAGTGAAGGGATTTTGGATCCAAGTTTTCCGAAACCGTGAAGCCATTGGCATCGAGCGACCGGATCCGGAAGGACTGGGGAATGCCCGGTTTGAGGAGCACTTCATAGGGAATGGCCTGGAGCAGGTGGGCCGGACCTGGCGTCGGCCACTCGACAGGGGTTGAAGTCCGAGCGAGACCCGCGTTCCGGCCGGCGCGCCCAAACGCATACAGTTTCTTGTCGGTTTGCACATATAGTTTTCCGTTGTATCCAATCGGAGAACCGTAGCAGCGTCCGACCAATTGTGTGCGGCTCACTTCCTCGGCGCCGTCGCGACTGGGTCGCAGGACAATCAGATCCCCGTTTGCCACACTGTCCGAAGTCGCGCTCGCCGCACTCTGGGCGTCCTTCAGGGTCACAAACATGGCGACATAGAGAAGTCCATCCGCGTAGAACGGTGTGCTTTGGCGTTGTTCGATTCCGATCTTCTTTTTCCATAGAACCTTTCCATCGTGGGCGTCTACCGCGCAGAGCTCTCCGGTCCCATTCACCTCATAGATCAGGTCGCCGACGAGGACGGGCGAGCTCGCGAGCGACCCGACACCATTCCGCCACACTTCGAGATCCTTTGGGCTGAAGACGTGTGGCGTCAAATTGTTGGTCGGTTTTACGGAATCCGGCGTGGGGATTCGGAAAGCGGCCATGCGTCCGATTTCCGTGGAGTCCAGGTTTTCGGATTCGTGCAAGGCAATCAGATGATCGCCGTGACGAACAAGCGCGGCGTTGATTCCACCCTTGGCGCCCGCCTTGGCGAAGGGAAATCGCCATAGGGGTTCGCCGGTGCGAGCATTGATCGCCAGAATCGAGCTGTCGCCACCGGCGCTGTACAACACACGCTTGCCGTTCCAGAAATCGAGCCAGGGCTGGGAGAAGGTGTTGTCCTGCGGACGATCGCCCGGCGCCGAGCTCCAAGCGAGGTCTCCGGTCCGTTTGTCGAAGGCATAGAATCGGTCGCCCGCTGCCCCATGGGCGCCCCAGGCACTGGTAATGCCTCGGAGGATGACCAGTTCCCGGTCGATCACCGGAGTCGCAGTTCGCGAATTGGGAAAAGTCAGACGTCCAAATTCTTCCATCATCGAGCGCTTCCACAGCAGTTGGCCGGAGGGTGAGAAGCACATTACCAGACCCTGCGTGTGTTGCACGTAGATATTGCCCGTCTCCGGGTCGATGGTGGGCGAGGACGTCGCATAACGGAGATAAATTGTATCGCTGAGAAAATCGTTCTCGGCGTGTTGCCAGATCTGGGCGCCCGTTTCTGAATCGAAGCAGGCGGTCACTTCACGAAGATCGGAACCCTCGCCCAGGTAACCGTTTATGTAAAGGCGGCCGTCCGCGACTACCGCACTACTTTGGCCGGGAAATTCCGCGGTCCAGAGGGATTCCTGTGCGGCGATTCGGGCCGGCAGCCCCTTTTCGGTCGATACCGACGTGCCCAGCGGCCCGCGCCACGTGAGCCAGCCGTCGGCGGAAAAGGCGGGAATCGGGGACGCGACGGTAAGGAACAGGGTCGTCACGACGACGATGATGGCGAGGGAGCGTTTCATGGTTATCGGTATAGACAAAATTAGCGGAGTCTGCCGGTGCCAAGCCAGGGCACCGCAAGGTGTCGACGAACGACCGGAACATGCCGGTGGCGAGAGCGTCGTGCAAACGAAAATGATACGGGTGCGTATCAATTCTCAGGAGGGATCATTTCCCCGATCACCGCGTCCGCAACCCCTTGGCGGGTCCCCCCGAATTAAGCCTCCTGAGCAGAATCCGTCGATCGGCGCACCCTCCCGCGCGGTGAATGCCAACATATCGGTATGGAGGCCGGGCAGGTCATCGCGAGCGCCGCCAGTTTGACCTGTTCGGTGTTGGCGCTCATTTGTTGAACCCCACCTTTTTGACGAGAGCCTGGAAGCGCGGCTCAGCGCGGAGGCTGGCGAATAATGGATGAGCCGCGATCACGCTGAGGCCGATGCTGCGATTGACATAGGCCAGCTCAAGGAATTGCAGGGCTCGCTCCGTGTCGCCGCTGACCGCCAGCCGTTCGGCAATTCTATAGGCCCGAACCCGCCACTGCCCGCGAAGCCTGATTTCTTCCTCCGCTTCGGCGGCAAAGACGCCGCGAATCCCTTGGGTTCGGTAAGCGTTTTCGAGCGTGGTCCGCCAGGCGGCTGAGTTAACTCTGTTGGTGCGAACCTCAAAGCTCCTCGTTTCATCTCCCTTCAAGAAATAAAGTTGAAACAAGATGGGATAGGCCGGCCCGTAGCTCGGATCGAGAATCACGAGTTTCTCGAGCGCGGCGATCGCCGTGTCGTAGTGCCGCAATATCATGTTTACATAGCCGACATGCCAGTGGGCGACCCCTGAAAGCGGGTCGGTCTCGATGGCCCGGGCCATCTGGTGCAGGGCTTCCGGTTCGCGTCCGGTTGTGGCCAGCAGGATTGCATACCAGTAATGGGCCGGTGGGTACTGGTCCTGACTGAACTGCGCCCTGTCCTCGGCGGCAAGGTGCGCTGGGATGCCGCGCGTGGATGCTATGTCACGGACCGGGTAGCCCGTGGGGAAGTAATGCGCATCTCTATCACTCCGAGCACGCCGAAAGAGCGCTGCCTGCGGATTGCCTTGGAAGGCATCGCGCCGGGTAACCAGTTCGTTTACGACAAAGTGATCTTTCTGCCCTACGTCACCTTCAATTTCCGGGTTTCAACCAGCCCCTCGTACGACAATGTTGACCTGAACATTTTCACGTTTTCGGGTGCCTTCTCGAAGCGCATCCCGATCGGCAGCCGCTGAACGGATCGCCCTCCACTCAATCAAAAGCACGGACCTACCCGGTTCGTGCCTTTTCCGTTAGTTACCGAGCCGATCCGGCTGCGGGGTGAAAACAACTCGAAACCACTACGAAACTCCTCAAATCGGTGCCGCCTATTTTCCAGACCCTTGCTTTCCCAACGGGCTTCTTCAGGAGTCCTGAGCCCAAATCTCCGCCCGCAGACATCGACACGCCCGCCGTCATCGTTTAGCTTTCCCCACGCAGCGACCTTTCCCCCGCTTCCAATTGACGGGACACGGATTGACGGCGGTTTGAGGGGCAGGTCTTCAAAACGCCGCGGACGAGCTAGGCTTAAGTTATGATCTCAACAGAAGTCGATCCAGGGGCCTGGTTACAACACGGTCGCCCTCTCCTCGCGGCCGCAATGCTGGCGGTGCTCTGGACGATTGAATCGGTCGCCCCAATGTTTCCTGGGCGCAAGCGCCGGCTATCACACGTCGCGACCAACCTTGGCCTCGCCCTGATCAATGCGTTGATCGCTTCCGGGTTTGCAGTCGCAATCCTCGTCGTGACGGAATGGGCGCGGACGAGGCCGTTCGGGCTGCTGAACCTGGCGCCGTTGCCTGCCTGGCTTCATTGGCTCGGGGCGATCCTGCTGATCGACTGCTGGCAATACTGGTGGCACCGCTTCAATCATCGGATACCGCTGTTGTGGCGCTTCCATGCGGTTCACCATTCGGACGCGGAAATGGACGCCAGTTCCGGCGTGCGTTTTCACACCGGCGAAATGGTGTTCTCCTTTCTCGCCCGCCTTGCCGTATTGCCGCTGATCGGGATGACCGTATCGCAGTTGACCCTCTACGAAACCCTATCGCTGCCGGTGATTCTTTTTCATCACAGCAACCTGCGGATATCGAGCCGGGCGGATCGTTGCCTTCGGTGGCTGATCGTCACGCCGTCGATGCATTATGTGCACCATTCCCGGTGGCAGCCCGAGACGGACTCCAATTACACAAGTTTTTTCTCCGTATGGGACCGCTTGTTTGGTTCCTTCCGATTGTGCGAAAAGCCGGCGGAAATCTCATTGGGCCTCGATAACTATGCGGAGCCCGAATGGCGCGAGTTGCCCGGTATGCTCGCCGCTCCGTTCAGAAAGGTGCCGTCGGGTGATGTTGTTACCCAAGCGAAGCCGAAGGGCGCTGACTAGGGCACGGTCACGATCCGTTAGCTACCAAGAGGAGAAATCGCCGTGGGAAAGCCAGCTGAGACCGGAGTCGAGCGGGACGCGTTGCGAAGGAGACAAAAAAGGGGCGGGCTTTGGGGTGACACACGGTTTCACCGCCAAAGCCCGCCGGGTTTAGCCTCCACGCAGAGGCGAAAGGGATCGCCGGGTTGTTTGCTCCCGGCGTGGAGTTCAACGGCACCTTCGCCGTGTGTTCACTGGTGGTGCTGACGGTGGACCAGGAGCGGGTGATGACCGATCGGCCCTGCACCGTGAATGGGGCTGTGCCACCCTGCCAAGTGAGTTTCAGGTCTTTGGCGTCGAGCACGCCGGTCAGATTTATGATCGGCGCCGACGCGGTTCCCGCAGTGATGCGGACGTCGTCAAATGCCAGGATTTCATTCCATCAACTGGATACCGGCGGTAATATCCACGATCAGATCCGTCGCAGTTGCACGAACATTGTAGGTGAAATCCGCGAACTCGCGGGTCAGGCGTCGTTGATTGCCGTCCAGGTCGTCGGCAAGCCACGGTTGGACGCCCGATTCTACGCCATTGAAATGCGCGAGAGTGATTGCTGTGCTGGGGGGGGCGTTCGGATGGATTCGAATATCGAGGAAATCGTTGCTATCATTTTCGAAATCTACCTGTGCTGCGGCGAGAGCCACCGTCAATTTGACGTCCTTTTTTCCGGCGACATTAACGGACCGCATCGTTAGCTGACGGGGCGGGTTGTCGTTGGGAAATTTGTTCATTCCGGAGCCAGCGAAGAAGCCTGTGCCTTCGAAGCCGATAAAGGCACCGCCACCGTAGAAGGCGCCGGGCGGATTATCACTCGGACCATTCATGAGGACGATCAGGGGTTCCTTCGTCACGGTGTTGGCGCCGGTAGCCATGTAACCGGTCGCGGATGCTGGACCGGCGAGGTGCACCGGCGAACTGCCGCCATCCGAGCTGAGTACCTCCCAATACCCGGAGTCCAGCGCATCATCCAGCACTTCGGCGGCCGGAACATTCCCAACCGCGAGTTCAAAGTCGCCCGCACCGACTGAGTTAAACGTGCGAACCTCGAAGTCATAGGAGCCAGTGGCGGAAAATTCCACATTCGCATAAACGATTGTGTGACCGTGAGGACCGAGGTCTTCCACAACGACGTCCGCCGCCGTGAAACCGTTCTTGTCACGGTCGATCTGGAACCGCGCTCCATCGTCCGTGCCCATGGCAAAGCGGTAGGTGCCCGCCTTGCTGACGGCTAGCTTTCCATGAAGGCGCAGTCCCCAGCTGCCGGCATAACCACCCGGGACACTTTCATTGTTCGACCAGTTGCCCGTAGCCACATCGCTGATGTCCAGCGATGTCACTGCGGCCTCCGTCTTGTCGTGCTGCTTGGCGCCGGCGATCATGTCATCCACATCGGTCAATCGGACGACCGCTGGCGGCACAGTCCGGTTGACCGTGGCAAGCGTGGTCGACCCTGTCGGGAGAAAGCGTCCGGCCAGCGCCATGGCGTGATCGCCAGAAAACCCGGTGAATGAGCCGGTCTTTCCCCCCGCTGCCGGATGGCCGGTGGCGCCGATGTTTACTTGACCCAGCGCAAAGGTGGCGTCGCTTCCAATGCTGCCCACGAGCATGTCGTCCCAATCGGACGAGACGTTCATGACAATGACCGGTTTCTTCAGCAGGGCAAACCGACTCCCGTCGCCGCCGGCATGAATAAACAAGTCGGCATCCGCCTCGATTTGCGAGTCCGTCTTAGCCGTATCGTCATCGAGGACCGTGTGACCTGCCGCGGTGAGTCGATCCGCCAACCCACCAATGGCAGCGGCTGTAGCACTGACGATCACGTTGGCTTTGGCTTTGCCGTTGAGAAGCCAGGCGACGGAGGAGTCCCACAGCTTCGGGAGATCCTCGGTGGTGTTGGCGGAGTGGTTGCTGCCGCGCCATCCAAACAGCATACGCCGGGCGGGGATGTCGGGAACGCCCACAAACGACACCTCGAAGCTGTGCCCAAAGTAGATCGGGCCACGCTGGCTGGATGCGCTCGCCAGAGGCGGATCGCCGAAGATGCGGTTCAGTTCCCACACATCACGCCCAACGGTGGTGTACCGTTTTGGGTTGGCCGCTTCACCGTCATTATTGAAACCTTCCTGATAGATCAGCTCCTGGCCGTAAGTGGATAGGGTAGCGGATAGCACTGCGGCGATGGCCGAAGCATTGAGCAACGCGGCGTGAACGCCGCGGGCACGGGAAAGGGAGCACATTATGTTTTGGATTTTGAGACTTGGACACGAGCCCACGCCTTCGTTTTGGGTCAGCCAAGGGATTTCAGGCGAAAATCTGCGCGCATGCAGCAGGGAAATGCTTGGACTATTCAGTCAATTAATTGAACTAAACTAACCTGTCCTCAGCCTCGTAGGCACCGTCAGCCGTGGATCGGTTAAGTCTCCACAAAAGACATTTTTCCGATTCAGGCTTCGGATCGACTTGCGAAAGATCGCAATATTTTTATCGAGTTTTGCGCGTCGACCGCCAAAGTCCGCCGTCATGTCAGCTGGCAAAATACCATTCGTTGATCTGGGTCAACAGTACCAGGCGCTCAAATCTGAAATCGACGCGGCAGTAACCGCTGGGATGAGTCGTGGCGATTTCATCCTCGGGGAAGATGTCGCCGCCTTTGAGCGAGAGTTCGCCGCATTCTGCCGCGCGGAGCATTGCATCGGCGTCAGCGATGGTGTCGATGCGTTGCAGCTTGCCTTGCGCGTGCTGGGGATCGGCCCTGGGGATGAGGTTATCCTTCCCACCCACACGTTTATTGCCACCGCCCTCGCCGTCTGGCAGGCCGGCGCGAAACCGGTCCTGGTGGATGTCGATCCCCGCCACTACACCATGGATCCGGAGGCCACCGCCCGCGCCATCACCTCGCGCACCAAAGCGTTGATGCCTGTCCACCTCTACGGCCAACCCGCGGATATGGACCCGCTGCTGGATCTGGCGCGAAAACACAAGCTATCCGTCGTGGAGGACGCCGCTCAGGCGCACGGCGCCGAGTACAAGGGCCGACGATGCGGTACCTTGGGCGACGTTGGCTGTTTCAGCTTTTACCCTGGCAAGAATCTCGGAGCGTACGGCGACGCCGGAGGCATCACGACACAACGCGGGGATCTCGCCAACCAGCTGAGGATTCTGCGCAACTACGGTCAGCAACCGAAGAATGTTCATCCACTGAAGGGCTTTAACAGCCGTTTGGATAATCTGCAGGCCGCTATTCTGCGCGTAAAATTGCGCCGCCTCGAGGGATCGAACGGATATCGTCGAAGCGCCGCCACCCGGTACGGAGAACTTCTCCGCGATTCCAAGGTGCACACGCCCGCGACCGCGCCGTACGCCAAGCATGTGTGGCACTTGTATGTCATCGAAACCGACAACCGTCCCGCTGTGCAGGCGGCCCTCGATGCAGCCGGTGCCTCGCATGGCGTCCACTATCCTACTCCGGTGCATCTCCACGAGGCGTTCCGGGATCTGGGTTACGGCCGAGGATCGTTTCCGGTCGCGGAAGCGCTGACACCTCGGATCGTTTCCTTGCCGATTTTCCCGGAGATTACCGAGGATCAGCTCCAGCGGGTCGCCACGGCCTGTCGCAGCGTGTAAGCGCTTCGCGCAAGCCGACTCCCAACTCCAATCCGCTGTGGACCCATCCGCCAACCCGCACGGCACACTCCACCGGAGACGGGACATCCTTTGGCTCGTCGGCTTGCTGGTGCTGGCCACCGGATATTATTGGATTATTCAGTGGCGCCATTTCGGCTATTGGTCGGACACCACTCTATACATCGCCGGAGCCCGATCGCTTGCCGAAGGCCACGGATATAATTTTGGCGCACACTACGGAACTCCCCGAATCGGCCTATACCCTCCGGTGCAATCCGCCTGGATGGCCTTATGGTGGAAGTTTAATCCTAATTTCCCAGATAATATCCCCTGGCTCAATGCCAGCATGATCGTCCTCGCCGTCGGATCTCTCGGTTGCGGCTTTTATTATCTACGCAAGCAATCCGTCCCACCCGTGGCAGCCGCCGCCGCAATGCTCACCTGGGGGTTTTCCGCAAAATGGTCGAACTTCATTTTCTGGCTATCGTCCGACATCGGATTTTGCGGGTTGGGCATCGCGATCGCCTGCCTGTGGCTGCGGCCCTTGAAAAACCGAGAGATACCGTGGTGGTTGACCGGTTTCTTCCTGGCGCTCGCCTATTGCTGGCGGACGGCTGCCGTGGGCCTCATCGCCGGAACGGGGCTCGTCGCCCTCTGGCAGGTTCGGCAGCGACGTTTTGTCCCGCTGCTGGCGATCGGGCTACCGACCGGCATTGCTTTTTTCACCTGGCGCGCTCTGTCTGCGGGGAGCCCCGGGTATCTCGCCATTTGGCCTGAATTCATCCGCGACCTGGGTGGATGGAGCGGCTACGTCCTGCAAGTTCTGAAGAACATCGGGTCGTGTGTGCGCGGTCAACCGTTCTGGGATATGATTTGTGGAGCCATCGCCCGTCTTCCGGAGCGGATCGGTGGAAAAAATGCTGCCGCCGGGCTTTTGGCCGGACTCATAACAATGGCGGCATTCTGGCTATTCGCGCGCCTCGTTTGGAAAGGCTGGCGAACCGGGACCACTGATCTCGACCGTGCCCTCGCCGTCATCGCCGGAGTCTACACACTCCAGGTCGTGGTGGTTCCTTTTGGGCCGGAGCATTTTCACCGCTACTTCTACTTGTTCTTGACCCCCGCATTCGCCTGGGCGTGGCGCGGTTGGCAACAAACCCAACTCCCCGCCTCCTGGCAATCGCGTGTCACGATAGGAGCCATCGCCTCTTTCATGGGCCTCTTCCTCGCCAATGCGCAAAAGATCCGGAAAGATCGCCTTTACATGGAGGAACTGCTGCCTCTTTCTGAACTGAAGGAAGCGGCGGACTGGACTCGCAACAACACGCCCACGGAGGCCCATGTTGCGATCGATTTCCGGCTCCCGATCGAACATTTCCATGCCTGGCTGGGTCGCCCGCTGGTGGTCGACTATTTCCATCCCACCTATCGAACGAGTCCGGTGGCCTATGCAGCCCAGGGAGGAATTAAGGCGGACTATGTACTAGTCTGCACCAAAGGGCCGGAGATCTATACACCGCCCGCGCGCTTCCCGATTGTGTTCCGCTCTCACTCGGACCGATTTCGGGTGGTCCAGGTCGTGCCGCAGTGAACGAGATATGAACCGATGGGTTGCTCCAAATGGACCGGATGCAAGCCAGCAGTTTACGTGAACGTTGTCGCTCTCGAACCCCACGCCAGCGCGGATCAACCGTGCAATCTCGAAGGCGACATCCAGTGCCGCCTTGGCTTGGTCGCCGCTCACACGGGGTATCTGCCGTATGCGCACGCAGTCCACGAAATGAGCGGGCCGCGGTAGGTCGTCTCCATCAGCGCGCCCATGAACTTGCGCCAGTCGATCTCGCCGTAGCCGGGGTATGCGCAGAGTTTAGCCGTGCTTCCTGGATTTCATTTCCTTGTGGACTTCATCCTGGTTCCCGAGGAAGCGCACCTCCACCGCGGTTTCCAGATCAAGAAACAGGAATCGGAGGTTGCGGTTGCCACGGCATTCGAACAGGTGCTTGCCAAACTTGCGGATGCCGATGCCGCTGTGGACGTGCGGTCGGCCAAAGGTCTCGGACAACTGCAGCAGCGCATCCCAGCACTCATCCCTTTCACCCTGCGGCAAGGTGGCAAGCCGAGCGAAGACTTGCGGCTTAACGACGAGAGGTTTTTTCACGCTTCTTTCTCAGGTCGTCCGTAGTCAGGAATTCAAGATTGCCGGCGGCTTTGTGCCGATTGTGCTCGGCGATCGCTTTGCCCTCGTAGGCAGCGACTTCCTTCCCGGTCACGCCGTATTCGGTCCAGGCGTAGTCGGCGGCCTGCACCGGCACCTTGCGGAGGGCGATGATCTCGGCGCCGGAGATGATGGCTACCTCGCCACCGTCGGCGGCAATCTTCAGCCACTTGCCCAGGTTCTTCTTCGCATCGGTGATGGTGAGCGTCTTCATACGGACTTTTTATCGGCTCCAAATGGACCGGATGCAAGCCGGCAGTTTACGTGAACGTTGCCGCTCTCAAACCTCACCGCCAGCGCGGATCTGTCGTGCAATCTCGAAGGCGACATCCAGTGCCGCCTTGGCCTGGTCGCCGCTCACACGGGGTGTCTGCCGTTTGCCCACGCAGTCCACGAAGTGAGCGAGCTCAAGCTTGAGAGGCGCTTCCTTCGTGATGGGCACGGGTTCCCGGACGATGCGTTTTCCGGCGAATTCGCTGACGATCGTCGACTCCTTGGAAAGGAGCAGTTTCTTGAAGAGAGATGATTCGGATTCGCCGTCGCGTGCGAGTCGGTAAATGAATCCCTCCTGAGCTCGGTAATCGAGTGAGATATAGGCAGGTTGTGAGCCACCGCTGAAGACGCGGATTTTTCTCATGCGCTCAGGGCTGATCCGGCTGGCGGTCAGGTTGGCGACGCATCCATTGGCAAATCGGAGCCGGGCATTTGCAATGTCCTCGCTCGCACTGAGCACGGGAATTCCCACCGCATCGATCTGGACAATCGGCGATTTTACGAAGGCCATGACCACGTCGAGATCATGAATCATGAGGTCCAGTACCACCCCGATGTCGGTGCTGCGCGCGGGGTAGGGAGACAGCCGGTGGCATTCGATAAAGCGGGGTGAGGTGACCACCTGTTCCAAGTAGCTATAGACTGGATTGAAGCGCTCCACATGGCCCACTTGAAGGATCAATCCCCGGTCTCGAGCGAGGTTCACCAGTTCTTCCGCCTGATCGGCGCGATCGGTCATGGGTTTCTCCACCAGCAAATGCTTCCCCTGTCCCAACAGCTGGCGGGCCAGTTCGAAATGAGTTGACGTCGGGGTCACGACGCTGAGCGCGTCGCAGGCGGCGGCCGCTTCGTCCACAGAGGTAAACGCTCGAACCCCATTTTTTGAAGCATGGAGTCGGGCAGCTTCAGTTTGGGTGTCGAATACACCGACCAGTTCGGCGGCGTGGATGCGCGACAGTTCAGCGTAGATTCGGGCGTGCTCCTTGCCCAGGGAACCCACGCCGAGCACGGCAACCCGGACGGGGAGCGGCTTCACCGGTGAGGGGGCGGAGTCCAAAGGCATAACGGCCCGGTTGCGAGCGACTACAGCACGTTTGCGGCGAGTTCTGCGAGGTCGGAGCGTTCGCCGCGCTGCAGTTCGATATGCGCGGCGATAGCATGATCCCGGAACCGGGTCACAACGTAGTTGAACCCGTTTGAGGCGGCATCCACGTACGGGTTATCGATCTGGTACGGGTCGCCGGTGAGGATGATTTTTGTGCCGTGGCCGACGCGTGTGATGATGGTTTTCACCTCCAATGGGGTGAGGTTTTGAGCCTCATCGATGATCATGAACTGGTTGGCGATACTCCGGCCTCGGATATAACTCAGGGCCTCAACGGCGATCGTGCCGCTGCGAAGCAGATCACCGTTCCGGCGGGCGTCGTGACCCATGTTCAGGTCCCCGAGCAACTCGAGGGCGTCGTGGATCGGTTGCATCCACGGGGACAATTTTTCTTCGAGCGAACCCGGGAGGAAACCGAGCTCTTTGCCCATCGAAATGGTCGGCCGGGCGACAATCAAGCGTCGGAATTCGCGATCGTTTACGGTTCGCTTCAGACCCGCTGCCAGGGCGAGCAGAGTCTTGCCGGTGCCAGCCTTGCCCATGAGGGTCACCAGCTTCACGTTTTCATCCAGCAAGGCATCGAGGGCGAAGTGCTGCTCTCGATTGCGGGGTTTGATTCCCCACACCCCTTCGCGCGTGTCATGAATGGGCACGAGGCGCGTGCCCGAGGCATCCACCTTGGTCAGGGCACTGCGCTTCGAATTACCGGCCTCGGTCAGCGTGCAGTATTCGTTGGGCGCGCGCTTCTGCGGGTCTGGCAATGGCACCGCGCCGTCGAGACGCAGCTTGGATATCACATCCGGCGTAACCGTCAGTTCAAAGAATCCGGTGTACAAATCCTGCAAATTGATGCGGTCGGTCTCGTAATCTTCCGCGGGTAGACCGTACGCATCAGCCTTGAGACGCAGATTAATATCCTTGGTGACGAGAAGGGTGGGTGTCTCTGGATCCTGTTTACGGATGGCGAGCGCGAGCGCCAGGATCCGGTTGTCAACAGTTCCCGGCCCGTTGGCTGCCACAAGGTCATGCGGATGCGAAAAGATAATGCGCAACTGCCCCCCACTCGAAAGGGCGACGCCCTCGCTCAAGCTGCCTTTGGACCGGAGTCCGTCCAGCATCCGTGAAACGGTGCGCGCATTCTGCCCCCGTTCAGTGGTCTCCCGCTTGAATCGATCTATTTCCTCGATCACTTCGATGGGGATGAGGACATGATTATCCTGGAAATTAAGGAGCGCGTGAGGGTCGTGCAGAAGAACATTTGTATCCAGCACGTAGTTCTTCGCACGGCTTACGGGGGGATTGCTGGGGGGTTTAGCCGCCTTACGAGGGGCGGAACCGTGGACATCCGGCACAATCTCAAGCACGGGTTCAAGCATGGAGGGGCCTGAGACGAATTCAAATTCTCATTTTCAGAATCGCCCGAATTCCAGCACATCCAGAAGTTATCGGGTGACTCCAGAATTCAACGAAGTGCCAAACCCCATTCAGTGGGACGGCGGCACCGTGAAGTCAACGTCAACGGGTAAAGGGAGCATGAGCTCAAGCGAGCGTATGCGGGCATTGGTTGGGATGCCCAATGGGTAGCAACGGACCCCATCTGCGTCGCCGCGAAACCGCTCCGTCGTGAAAACTTCTGCGCCATCGGATTGCCGGAGCCTCACCCCGAGCGGTTGGTCGACGAGAGCATTCACTTGTGTTTCCAGGCATCGCACCAAAAGGAACGGAGTGGGGGACGCGATGGATAATTCGGGGACGCCGCCGGTGCCGGCCAGTGGGCGGAATCGCGAGAGCGAGAATTCGGTCGCGGGTTCCGCGGAAAGTGTGCGGAGCAAATCGTGACGGAGATCGTACCTGCCTGGGCCTGCGAGCGCGATGATGCGGAATCGGTGATCTCGAATCTGGACCGCAGTGTTGGCAATCTGGAATTCGCCGCCGGCCGGAAATTCAGGCAGATTCGTTGTCCAGATCTCATTGCTCGCAAAGGTTCCCCGCATTTCGGGAAGAAACCGGGCGGTCACCCTCCAAGCGGGTTCGTTTGGATCCAAAACGGAGCCCCAGTTTCCCGAGGCATCCGAGAGTTCCCAGTGTCCCAGACGCCAATGACGGGTTCCATCGGGGGCCGGGCTGATTTCGAAGACGGGCTGAAACGCATTCGTTTGGATGAATCCTTCCACCGTTAGCGGCTCGAACCGGGTGAGTGATACCGTAGTTCCAGAGAGGGTGTGTTGGCTCGGGAATCGATCTGGCGCCCAATTCGTGACGGGTTTCCAGAATGGGTTTTCAACGGTGAGGCGGATGGGAGAATTCGAGGGATTCCTATCGTGCATTTCGACCTCGAACGTCCGCTGCCGTCGAGGAAATGCCTGCGCTGAAAAGAAATCGATCCGCGTGCGGCCTTTGTTCCAACGTGCGGCAGATTGTCCTTCCGATTGAGAGGTCGGAAATCGAAATCCATTCGTGGCGATCAACTCGATGCGAGCGATCGATGTTCCCGCCGCCCCGGGAGGGAGGGCGATCGGAAATCGTTCGCCGACCCAGATTCCCAGGGAATTGGCTGGAGAGCAGTCGGCTTGCGGTTGGTCGACTGAAGACGGAGAAACGCCAAAGCGGGTCGGAAGGTTTCGAATGAATCGGGTAAGCCTCCAGTGGGGTGGAACTAAAAGGTGCGTGGTCAATACCTTTCCACCAGTGATCCGAGTGCCCAGTCCGGGTTTGGGCATGGTGAGGCCAAGTATTCCCACGGAGGTGTCACGAGGCCGCAGTACAAAAAGTTCACGAGTTCGAGTTCTCCAAATCGCCGCGATCGCAACCGCAAAGAGCAGGGCGACCAGCAACCGATTCGTCCATGGTTTGGAAATCGAGCGAAGCCAGCCGGATGTCATGGAGAGGGACAATTGGGTCAGATCCGCCGCCCCGGAAGCGTCCGGGGGCTAGAGGCGGCGACCGGTGAGACGTTCGAAAGCGTCGAGATATTTAGCCTGAGTTTTTGCAACCACCTCGGCCGGCAGCGCGGGTGCAGGCGGGGTCTTATTCCAGTCCAAGGTTTCGAGGTAATCTCGAACAAATTGTTTGTCGAAGCTCGATTGATTGCGGCCGGGTTGATAGAGGTCTGCTGGCCAAAATCGCGAAGAATCGGGCGTCAGCACTTCATCAATCAGAATGAGTTGTTCGTCGAAAATGCCGAATTCAAATTTGGTGTCGGCAATCAAAATACCTCGGTGTCGGGCATGGTCACGCGCAAAGCCGTACAACTTCAAACTCAGCTCTCGCACTGCCCCAGCAACGTTGGGACCGACAAGTGCCGCCGCCTGGGCGAACGGAATATTTTCGTCATGACCGGTTTCGGCCTTGGTGGCAGGCGTGAAGATGGCTTCTGGCAATTCGCTGGCTTCCACCAGCCCGGCCGGCAGACGAATTCCGCAGACGGTCTGGGATTGTCGGTACTCCTTCCACCCAGAGCCGGCGAGGTATCCACGCACAATACATTCAATCGCGAGCGGGCGAGCTTTTTTGACAATCATACTCCGGCCGCGCAGTTGGTCCGAGAATGGTTGCAGCACCCGCGGCAGTGGATCGGCCGCCCGGGCGAGCCGATGATTCGGCAGCCAGGAGTCCGTCAGGTCGAACCAGAAATGGGAGAGTTGAGTCAGGACTTCACCCTTGCGTGGGATGCCATTGGGCATGATGCAATCGAACGCCGAGATGCGATCGGTGGCGACGAACAGGAGGCGATCGCCGAGATCGAACACTTCGCGGACCTTGCCGCTTTTTAGTTTCTGGATCCCGGGCAGATCCAGGTGAATGAGAGGTGTTGTGGACACGATGGGAACATCGCTCGTTAAGGACTACATGTCACCATTGGGTTAGGATGGAATTCAGCGATAGGGGCGCACGAGTTTTTGCTCTTCCTCATTCAGTCTTCGAAGGTCCAACTTCCGGCCGTTTTGACGAGCGGCCTCCCGTTGCTCGCTCGCTCCGAGTGCGGCGACGTATACGACCTGCCAGTGGGGGGCCAGATCTTCGAATTTGAACGGAGGCTGTTCGATCAGGGTGACGGCGGTGCCGGCATCGCCCGATTTAAGTTCTGCCATCGCAAGGGCGAAGCGAATTTCCGTCTGTTTCGGATCTTGCTCAGAGAGTGTTCTGAGCTGTGCACGGGTGTCGGCCACATGGTCATCCAGCAACAACTGGTAGTAGGCGAGGAAGCTGATCACAATGGGGTCGGATGGGAAGAACGTCGCCATTCGTTGCATGGTGCTTCGCAGAGCCCGCGGGTCCATTGCGTTTTGTTGCAGCGCAATGATGTGCCGCGATGCGTCGAGAGCCATTGGGCTGTACTGGAGAAGCCGATTCCATGCTGCGAGGGCTGCGTTTGTTTGGCGGGCGAACTCCGCCGTTTTGGCCACGACCCGCACCCGTTGGGGATAGTTACCTGCCATTTTGAGAGCCAGTTCGAATGACGGGGCAATTTCATTCGTTTTCCCCTCACGGGTGGCCAGTAGGCCGCGCAAGGCTTGGCGATGGCTGGCGTCAGCCGGATTGCCGGTGTCCGCTAACAGGGACCGCAGCTCGGACCAGCGGCCAAGTTCGGCTAGGGCGCCGAGCCGGATGGAAGCGGTCTCAAGCGTTTGGGAGGCGATTTCCGCCGGGAGCACGCGCAAGAGGGCTTCATACTGGCGTTGGTGGACGAGCCAAATCCTGAGCGATCTCAACCGGTCTTCGTCAGCCCCTTGTGAAACTTCGTCGATGGTTTTCTGGACAATGTGGTGGTGGTTCGTTGGATCGATCTTCAATTTCAGGCTGGCTGCTTGAAGCAACGACGTCGTTGTCCGATTTGTCCCCGATTCGAGTCCGTGGAGGAGGACGGTATTTTCACCGCGTGTGAGTTCGCTGTTCGAGATTAGGAGCGACAGGGCAGTATTGTGCATCGGCCCATCGCCGACGGCGAGGGGCCAAAGAACACGCCGCCCCTCGGCCCGCTTTACAGCCTTGGTGCTGGATGCCAGAGCTTGGCTAAGAACGACCTGCATCCGTTCGTCAAACGGGTAGGAGGTGACGGCGAAACGGGCCATATTCTCTGCCCGTCCCGGTTCACGTCTTAGTGTGAAAAGCTGCACCGACAGCTGCAAACCTTCCGCGTCTTTTGGATTCTCTGCCAAGAGCTGTTTCAACTGCGCCTGAGCGGCCTCCATCCGGTTCATTGCGAGCGCGAATCGGATGTACTCGATGCGGTCCGCGCGAGTTGCCGCACCGGGTTTGGCCACCAACATTTCCCAGTAGTTGAAGCCGGCATCGATGCGGGACATGACGCAATAGTGCGCTGTGGCTCGCAGGACGGCCGGGTCCTCGGGGGCAATAGCCAGAATGATCTTTACGAGCCGATTGCACTCCACGATGTCGGGCGGCGAGTTTGTCACCAGTCGCTCAAGCTGCTTCGCAAAGGAACGGCCGCGGAAAACTTTGAATTTCTTGTAGACCGGCCCACTCGCCATCACGGCGACAATCAGGCAGACCGCCATCAAGGCTGGGACGCGAAAAATATTCCGAAACGGGTCTCGGTAGGCATCGGCGTTGCCGCTGGGATCCTGGGGGGAAGGCATGGAGGGACTATTGATTGATAACCCTGCGAATTCCTAGGCCGGAACGGAAGTCGGATAGGATTTCCCGGTCACAGTGGGCCGAGCCTGTCGAATTTATTCCCCCCAGTGCCTATTGGCGGGCGTGCAAGGGGTGATCGGCAGAGTGAACATTGGCACGATCGAAACTGAGAACAAAAACCCCTTGCCAAGAGGATCTGGACCTACGCTACAGTCCCCGACCCGTGAGGCTGGGTAGCTCAGTTGGTAGAGCAGCGGATTGAAAATCCGCGTGTCGCCGGTTCGATTCCGGCCCCAGCCACCACGGTTCTTCATCAATCACTTCTTGGCAATGCTCGGAGAAGCCGACGACATCAATCGCTGCTTGGATGCTAATTCACCACCCAGAGGATCGAAATGTCATGCTTTCCGAATCGCTGTCCAAGCTGGCGTTGTCGGGGCGGCTGCGGCCCTATTACGGGGTGTCGGCCGTGCAACTTCGCCTTCTGCCCGATGCCCAGCCTTTAGTGGAACGGCTGGGGCGGGACTTCTTCCGCACGCTGCCCACGCATCCGGGCGTCTATCTGCTCCGCGATTCTCGCGACGACGTGCTCTATGTCGGCAAGGCGAAGAATCTCCGGAAGCGTCTGAGCAGTTATCGTATCGCCAATCCGGAACGGCTGCCGCGCCGGCTGCTGCGGTTGTTACACCAGGCCGCTCGCGTTGAATGGCAGGCCTGTCCGGACGAAGCTGCCGCGCTAGCCCGGGAACGTGAACTGTTGCTAACTCTGCGCCCTCGTTTCAACCGGGCGGGCGTTTGGCCGGCCTCGCCGAAGTTCCTCGCGTGGCGAGCGACCGAGACCGCGTTGGAACTTACCATCCGAGCCGAGAAGGAAAACGGTTGGGAATGTCACGGACCGCTGGGGTCCAGTGCGGTGTTTCTCCGAGCGGCCTTGGTGCGGTTGCTCTGGTTCTCGCTGCATTCCGCCCGGAGCGTGACGACATTGCCGGACGGATGGTTCCACGGTCGACTGCCCGAATGTGTCAGCCTGGGGCAGGAGGCTGGCGTGGAAGCTCATCTGCTGATCGAGGCACCGGCACAGCTTCGCCGTCTGTTCGCGGGCGACGTGGAGATATTCGCGGCATGGCTGGGTGCGGGGCTGGATCGTCACCCGTTCGAGCGGGAGGCGTTGGCGGCCGACTTGGAAACGGTGACGGAGTTTGTCCTGGCACACGTGAGGCGGCAGAGCGTCCCGGGGTGACAGAGCGGAATCCATTGCGCAGGCAAATGCTGCCTTGGCGTAACCTGTTGGGACTCCTAACCTGCGCCTCACCTCAAATCTCCCAATGCTCTGGATCGCCCCGTCCGAGAAGGACGCCGATGCCAAACGCGGCTTCCGCTACCACCGCCGAAATCGGCGCGCACGGCCACGTCCTCACGCCCGGTCGCTACGTTGACGCTGAGGAAATCGAAGACGCCGCCGACCTCCAGAGTAAAAGATGCCGCGCCTCGTCGCCGAACTGCGCGCCCAGTTCGCCGAGTCCGCGCAGCTGGAATCCTCCATCCTCGCCAACCTGAAAGGCCTCGATGATGGCTTCTAAAAAGAAGCCCGCCAAACCTGCGTTGAGGGGCGACTTCGAGTTGCTGGTGGCGGACATTGTCCAGATCCACCAAGAAGCTCAAGAATTTGCGACCAAGGCGGTCAACATTGGCCTTACTATGAGAAACTGGCTCATAGGACGGCTGATCGTGGAATTCGAGCGGGGAGGCCAAGATTGGGCAATCTACGGGGAGTTGAGCGTGGCAAAGACTGTCATTTCTCCCGTAAACGAGTAAACTTTTAAGCGCTATGGCACGCAGCACACTACTGAACACGGACACGGAAGATCTGAAAGAACTTCTCAGCAACAGGAAGAGCTACAGCGTGCCGGCGTACCAACGCGATTATTCGTGGAAACAGGAGCCTTGGGAGGATCTTTGGGAAGACCTCGCCACCGTCGAAGCCAATCATGAAGACCATTAACATGGGTGCCATCGTGCTGGAGAGCGGCGAGCGCAAGCAATTCCGGGTGATTGACGGCCAGCAGCGCATGGCGACCCTGAGCATCCTGATTCTCGCGTACGTGGATTATCTCCACGGCCTTGCCAGCGAGGGAGTGGATGCGACCGCCAACAGGGAGCGCGCCGCACTTTTGGAAAGCAGCTATCTCGGCGCAAATGACCCGACCAGCCTGCGCATCACGCCCAAGCTCAAGCTCAACGCGAACGACGACGACTTTTTCCAATTGAATCTCGCGCAGCGCAAGCCGCCTCAGGGCGGGGTCCGTGGCTTGCGAGATTCCGAGCGACTGCTTGGGGAGTGTTTTCAGTTCTTCAAGGGCAAGGTTCAGGAAAAGTTTTTCACCAAGAGGAAGGGGAGCAGGTGGCCGCATTCGTGAGCGAGATTGTCACGGAGCGTCTGGTTTTCATTAGCGTGCGCGTCCAGGACCAGTTGAGCGCCTACACCGTGTTTGAAACGTTGAACGCGCGGGGTTTGGAGTTGACGGAAACCGACCTGCTCAAGAACTACCTGTTGTCGCTGGCAGATCGTCTCAGTAAATCGCAGACGGATCCCGTGCTTCGCACGGTGGGCGCGCATCACGGCCCGTGTGGGCATTGCGAGCTTTCCCGAGTTCCTGCGGCACCATCTGAACTCACAACGCGAGTACGTCCGCCAGAAGCAACTCTTCAAAACCATCAAGAGGGATGTGACCACACTGGACCACGTTTTTGCGCTGCTTGACCGACTGGAGAAAGACGCGGCGTGGTTCGAGGGCTTGAACGATTACGCAAGCCAGTTCTGGTTGGATTACCAAGGCGCGAAAGAGCAGGTGCGGGTGCTGAACTCATCACCAAAAGGGATGGGCTGTATTCAAAGGGTCGGTGATTTCGCAAATGGACCGGCGCTGGTCAAGCAGAGCTGCAATTTCATCAACGGCGAACTGCGGCAAGAATCGCTATTGCCTGCGATCAGGGAAATGCGCGCCGACAGGCAAATAAAAGATATATTTAGGGTCTCCAACCTGTCGCTCCCCTCCAGCCTCTCGGGCAAGCTGGCGCTTAGGTTCATGGCCATGATTCTTGTTCACTCGTCGGGAATCTCGGATGCCCATGAACCGAAACCCCGTAGCAAGGGATTTGTTCCGCAGGACCCTTGGGATGGCGACCAGCGATGGAAGTTTCCAGCGCCAAAGCCAAAATCCCAAACCATCCGCTTGCCCGCCCGCCCCCAACAAGGTTTTACTCGCTTCAACAATGATTCTCCGGCTTAGTCGATTCGTCCGCTACCTCGCCATTTCCATGCGGCCCGTACTTGCCGTTGCCGTTTGCCTGAGTGCCCGCGCGGAACTGACCGCTGTTCATCGCGCGCCGGCCGCAATGCCCGATGACGTGTTCCTGCAAGAAATCGGTCGAACGGTGCCGTTTCCGGAACCGCTCACGACCGTCACGGCTGCGGATGGAGTCGTCTACGCAGGCACGAGCAAAGGGGTGCTCCGGCTGCAGGGTCTTGATCTGGTGCCCGATCTTGCCTTCGCCATCCCTGTGGAGCGCCTGGTGCGAGTCGGTGGAAATCTTTGGGCACTGACCCCCGCAGGACTGCACCGCCGAGAGAGCAGCCGCTGGATGCAGATAACTGGCGAAGCGGTGACGGATCTTTGCGAGCTTCGCGGGGAAACGATCGCGGCTGTTGGAAATCGATTGTTTCGTGTCCGCAACAATTCATTGGAACTTTGGTCGACGAACACCGCTCGCTTCACGATCACAAGGTTGATTCCGCACAATGAAACCCTGTACGTCCACGGACCTGGACGGATCTCGACGTTTTCTTCCGGCACATTCGGGGGGCTGGATGCCTATACTTGGCCCGCCGATTTGGCGTGGGACTGGGGCTCGTTGCCGTCGCCGAATACGCGAGATGCGCTCAGTGTCGGTTCGTCGCTCTTCCTGGCAACCGACCGCGGCCTCGGTGTCTTGCGGGGAATGTCGCTGACGACGCTGCGAGGTGATCAGGGCCTGCCTTTTGAGGATGCGACCTGTCTCGCGGCAGGATTTACAAACGACTTATGGATCGGGACGACTCGCGGGGCGATTCGCCAGGTCAACGGAGCCTATCACTACTTCGCCGGGCGTCGGTGGCTGCCAGGAGAGAAAGTCAATGGCATCGTGATCAGTGGGCAAACGGTCTATTGCGCCACCGATCGCGGGCTGGGGATAATTAGCTACGAGCCTTACACGTTGGCAAAAAAGTCTGTTTACTATGAACGGCACCTTGAGGAATGGGGGCAGAAGCGTCTTGGGTTTACTCACAAGCTGGAGTGGGACGGAGCCTCGAAGGAGTTTGTTCGTGAAGTCAGCGACAACGATGGGGGCTATACGGGCAACTACCTGGCGGCACAGTCCTATCGCTACGCGGTGACCCACGATCCCGAGGCTCGCCGCGAGGCAACCAATACGTTCCATGCGATTCGATGGCTCGAAGGGATGACCGGTATCCCGGGTTTTCCCGCTCGAGCCGTTTGGACGAAGGGCGAACGCGGGCATCAGTCGGGACACGGGTCCGGCGGTTACGCAGCGGAATGGCACGATACCGCCGACGGCACATTCGAATGGAAAGGTGACACGTCGAGTGATGAACTTTGTTCCCATTTTTATTCCCTCAGCCTGTTTCTGGAACTTGCGGCGCGCGGCGACGAAATCACGCAGGCCAAAGCTCATCTCGCCCGCGTCGCCACGCATTTGATCGAACACCGCTGGCAGCTTGTGGATCTGGACGGCAAGCCGACTCGTTGGGGCCGCTGGGATCCGGAGTATTTTCTTTCCGATGAAGGGAAGTACGACCGCGGTTTGCAGGCGGTGGAGCTGCTCTCGTTTATCAAGACCGCTGAGGTGCTGACCGGGGATCCCAAGTTTCGCGCAGCCTATAGCGAGCTCGTCGCTCTCGGGTATCCCGCCTACACGCTGCGCGCCCGCAACACCTTCCCGCCTGACAGCGTCCTCCATTTCCTCGACGAGCTTGCATTCTGGAGTTACGCGAACCTCTTGCGTTACGAGCAGGACCCGGAACTCCGGGGGCGTTACCGGCGCGGATACGAACGGAGTTACGAAGTCGTGCGTGGGGAGCAGAACCCGTGGTTCAACTTCCTCTATGGCGCGCTGACCGGGAACGATTGCGAGCCGGGACCGTCCGTCGAGCACCTCCGCGCCTGGCCGCTGGACTTGCGCGTGTGGTCCTACCAAAATTCCCACCGTGCCGACTTGCACACACCGCAGGGTTACGTGGCACTCAAGGGTGGCACGAAGACATTTCCGCCCCGCGAGACCGAACCGCTGCGCTGGGATCATTGGCTCATGCAGGCGGACGGAGGCGCGGGCGGCAACGATGTGATCGAACCGGGTGCCTGGCTGCTCGCCTATTGGATGGGACGTTACCATGGATTCATCGGTGCTCCGGCCGTGACGGACCCCAAGCTGCTCACGGTTGAGCACAGTGACAACCGCGAGTTGGGCGCGAAGCCGTACACTGGGCCTGCGAGGCCCGCTGGGTTCTAGTCGCAGAGACCGTAAAGGCGTCAAGCCCGAAATCGTGAAAATGAGTTGCGGGCATCACCGATTGTGTGCAAGGAGTTTTTGGGGATTGCCCGACAAGTGCGAATTGAATACGCGGGCGCGGCGTACCCTGCCATGGGGCAAGGGAACCGCAAGAAGTTAACTAATGACCTGTCCCTTTATCCCTTTATGAACGGTGTCCAAGATTGAAAGAATTTCTGAGGCCTATAGCATTGATTGCTGGAGCGGTAGGCGAGCACGGTGAAGCCCCTACTTGCTGGAGGGCGATCTCACCTTCTGCTCGGCGCTGAGTTCTCAGCGCATTCTCAGCGCCTCGGCCGCGGCGCCTTCAATCCCAGAGCTAAGGGATCGTAATTCTCTAGAATGCCCCAGGACGATTTAGGGGTCGAAATCCGGCAGACTTCTTCTTTCGATCCTTCCCAGGGGTATCCTCGCTCTTTTAATTGATATTCTAGTTGACGAGTTAGGGAGGGAAATTTTCCCGACCCTATGAGATCTCTCTCTCCTACCTCTGGGTCCATCGCCGCCACATTCCTGGCTCCCGTCCTGGAACTCCTATCGGATTGTTTTCACACCCGCCACTGCCCAGCCCTCCCGGACGACGCCTGGATTCACCTCGGCCTGCAACGCGTGCTCC
>SIBK01000062.1 GCA_009695205.1 Pedosphaera sp.
AGCGCAACGAACCTTTGACCGCAGGGGGGGGGCGCGAGCTAAGGCTCGGAGCTCGCCCCCCTGCTCGTTTATCTCCACGCCTTACGCGGTGGACAGATCCAAATTTCCACCATCTAAAACTATCTCGAAATTGGTCTAGACAATGGGGAGCGGCTCACGGAACAAACGTGAAACCGACATTGGAGCTGACGATTGAAAGAGAGATCATCGAGCCACGAACCTATCCAGAGCGCCTGATGCGAAGAGGAAAATGAGCCTAGGACGAGTGAGCGAGTGCTAGGTTCCGGGGTTAATTCCCAGCACTCGATCGCTCGCCAGCTCTTCGAGGGAGAACCCTGTCAGCGCATAGGTGACGCGTGCGAGACCTGGAAGATCGACCCACTGTTCGCGACAGCCCTGCGAGAAGATCTCGAGATTGTGGATGCTCTGGTGCGTCAGACGGGTTAACACATCGAAGGCGGCGTCGGAAAGGGGAGGGCGGCCTCGGTAATACTCGAGCCGCCCGCCTTGTCGGTAAGGCGGAAATGATTCGAGGCCGAGGAATCGGCGCGCGAGATCACCCCGATACTGGCCGAACACGCGAACCAGTGCCACGAAATCCGCAATCAGCTCGTCGAGAACGTTGTTACGCATCGCGCCGAACATACGATACGTGAAGTAGTGTGTGAGCTCGTGCTCTCGCCGTAGGATGAGCGACTTGTCGAGCCATGCGTCTTCGTCGAAGCCGACGTCGCGTGCGGAAACCGCACTGTACGGGCCTCGGCTGAGGATGACGAAGCGATCCTGATACAGCGACTTGCGAGGGATGAGGTTGCCGAACTCGTCGGCCCAGGCATCCTCGGTGGCTTTGTCGCCTTGCTCGCGCTCCCATCGTTCCCGATAGGCCTGAACGCGATCCCAATTGTTGAAGCCGGTGACAATGCACGCGCCCATCGAGTCGGGCACCGCCGCAGGTTCGTTCCGCTCGCTGAACGCACGCACCAAGGCCACGAAATCGTCGCGGTCGGGGACGACGATCACCGGAATCATGCCGGCAATCGCCGCGTGCACCGTGAGGTCGACTGCGGCGGGCCGATTGAGGACGAGACCCGGCGCGAATGGCTCGGCCTCGGCAAACCGGCCTTTTCGCGTGGCGTTTCGGTAAGCCTCCGTCTCACTGATCCCGAGTTTGATGGGGAAGCGCAGTTGGACGAACCGCCGTTTGAGCGCTTCAAACGCGCCGAGCTGCTTAGATTCGTGCGCGTACAACAGCCAACGCCCACGTGCGGCTCATTCGGAAGAGGAACAGCGGGTTGTGGTGCGCCGTCAGGGCGCGCGAACGGATTTTCGTCGTATACAAGCAGCTCGTCGATTGCTCCATCCGCGGCTCCAAACGAGCGCAACACAGATGATCGAAACTCGCGATTGTCACCGGCTGTTGTTCGAGGACCCACGCCCGATGGTTGTTCGTGTTGCATGGTTTAATCCTGATCCATGGTACTAAGACATTAACGATAGCAAATTTCTTTCCGACGCAAAGCGATGGAGCGATTCAAGGAAAGACCCGGGCCAACTGCTTGTCCCATGTCCAATCCGCATGAGCGGTGCGGTGCCCGGCCTGCCCTTTGGTCAGAGCTTCGTCGTAATTGTAATAGACGTGCCTCAGCAGATGGATCAGGTGTTCCGGATCCGGATCGGCCCACTGGCGCTGGATATGGGGAAAGCACTCCGGATCGCTGTCCACCCAACCCCGGGTGTTGATGAGGTATGCATTGGCCTCCGTGCAGAAATCCAGGTGTCCGCTGTAGTTGGTCACGATCACTGGCGACCTGGTGGCCAGGGCCTCGAGGATGGGCATGCCAAAACTCTCGGCGCGAGTGGGTAGGACGAAGCAGTGCGCCTGTCCATACAGTGCCGCCACATCGTGCTCTTTCAGGAGCAACCCCGTGCGGACGGTGACTTTGTCGGGTCGGGTGATATGCCGTCGGATGTCCTCCCCGCGGTGGAGCCCGAGCTTCAGCACCAACCGCACATCCTGTACCTGTTCGAAGGCTCGCTCGAAGCACTGCACCAGGACGGGCAGGTTTTTGCGGGAAGTATGCTCCGCGATGCAGAGAAAGACGAACTCCTTACCCCGGGTGCGCTGGACGTAGGGATAGTGCTGCGGATCGAAGCCGTTGCCCAGGACCGTCATGGGCGCCACGACGCCATGCTCTGCGAAAATTCGTTGGACAAAAGAACTCGTGACGTAGACGTGGTCGTTCGAGTTGATCGCATCAACCACCTCGGGTGGCACGGTGTTAAGTTCATAATAGAGCCAGACCGTCGACTGCGGAGCCCAATGCTCGTCCCCAGCGTTAACCACCGAACAGAAAGCGATGCTCTGCTCAATACCGAGACCTTCCGGGCTTGAGATGACGATTCGATTGATTGACTCCTCCCAGTAGTCCTGCATGAAATCGTTACTCCACGGCCAGAAATGGACGCGGTAGTGGGGACGGGCCAGCAGGTGGGCGACCAGAAACGCGCCCACCTTGCCCATACTTCGGGGTCCGCCCAGCAGACCTCGATAGCAGATGGTCTTCATCGGGTGACTCAGCGGAGCGGAGGGCGAAGATTCCGGGCTGCCCGGAAATTGGATAACGTTCCGTTCTTGCATCTTTGGCGAGGCTATGCCGACTCCCGGATAAGAATCCAACTCGCAATTTTGCCGGCGTATTCCTCGCCTCGAAATCGTGACCGATCGCTACGGATGAATTCCCGCCGATCAATCTACTGGTGCGGCCAAGAAAATCGGAACTCTTCGTGGAATCAAGCTGGCGCGGTTTCCGAATCCAACAAGGCGTGTGACTCTCAAAAAACAAACGCGGCGGACGGGTACCCGTCCACCGCGTTGCGTCCGCAACAAGCTTGACGCCATTACCGTTCAGGCGCGAACGAGAGGGTCGCTGATTTGCCGACGACGTTGTTGGCCGGGCTGTAGGTGAAGCCGCTCTTCAGGAGGTTGTTGACGGTAAAGGTCACCGAGCCGTTACCCTTGATGGACCTCGAGGTAATCACCGCATATCCGTTGGCATCCGTCACGGCGGACGCATTGCCGGTGGTCTTGCCGCTCCACGTGCCCGATACCGTGACGTCGGCAATAGCGGCGCCTGCAAGATTCGTTACTTTCACGGTGGATCGGATTTGCTTGTTGTTCCCGCCGGAGGCCAGAAGAGCCAGAGTTATCGACTGAATCCGGATCACGGCGGTCGTGTTCTGGGTCACTCCAATGCTGACGGTGGCCAAGTCGGTGCCACCTCGGTCGTCCGTCACGGTGAGCGTAGCGATGTAGGTGCCGGGATTCACGTAGGTGTGAAACAGCGTGGGGCAGAACCGGTCGTGCCATCGCCGAAGTTCCATGCGAAGGAAGTGATGGTGCCGTCGGGATCACTCGAACCGGCGCTGCTGAGCGTCACGGCGAGCGGGGCGTAGCCAGAGGACGGTGTGGCGGCGGCGACGGCGTTCGGCAGCACATTGGCCCCAAGTGCCTTAATTGCCACCGTGGCAGTGTCCTTTAGTCCAACATTGTCGGTGACGGTCAGTGTAGCTGTGTAATTGCCGATGGAATTGTAAGTATGATTAATGACCGCGCCGGAACCTGTCGTGTTGTCACCAAAGTCCCAGGCGTAGGTAACGATCGAGCCGTCTTGATCAAACGAGCTACTGCCGTTGAGCTGAGTCGTCAGCGGGGAATCCCCAGAACTGGGCGTGGCTGTGGCCACCTCCACGGGCGGCACGGTGCCGCTCGGATCGATCACGGAACCGCTGATCGTGTATGCGCCGAGCGAACCGTAGCTGGTGTAGCCCGTTGCGAGCGGATCACCCTTACCGATGCCGCGAGCATGCAGAAAATAGGTGCCGGCTGCGACGTCGAGGTTAAAACTGGCGGAGATTAAGTCCACGGGGTTGCTCACCGCGAGCACCGTGCCAGCGCCGTTCCTAAGTTCGGCGTAGATGTCGAGGTTCGGCCCGAGCGCCGCAGGGACCACGCTGAGGTTGATATTGCCGGCGCCGGTGCTAAAGCCGAACACATCCACATCGGTGCGTTGGTTGATTACCCCGTTCGCACTAATCGAAGAGCCGGCGGCGACGAAGGTGGCGGTACCGGCGGTGTTGCCGTGGTCGTCGGCTCTCAGTAGCAGGCCATACGTGGGCATCACGGCCAGATCGTCCTCCCCGTTGTTGGCTCCGGCATACTCGCCTTTGCTCCATTGGGAGAGATTCTTATAGTAGCCGACGCCCATGATCGGCGCCCAGCCGGTTTCGCCCGTGCCTTGGCCGCTATAGTAACCCAGCGTGGCCGTGCCGTCGTGATCAAGTCCGAAATTATGACCGGCTTCGTGAGCGGCAGCTTCGGCGATGTATTTCGCGCCATACGGGCCGAGATTTTCTGGAAAAACCAACGCCGGTTTGTAGTAGTCGCTGTAGTCGTTGAACACACCGATATACGCGACTCCGCCGTAGCCGCCCACGTAAGAGCTCATCGGACTGATGAGGACGCGCGTCCCGTAATACTCGTCGGTGGAGGTGCTGCGGGTAATCTGCGCCTCACTCGTCAGCTCGGTCGTAACGTCGACGTCGAATGGCGCGTAATCCTCCGCAACCCTCTGCCAGATCTGCTGGATGCGCGCGCTCGGTGTCATTGAAGGTGGTAGGATCGAGGTTCATGCTGAAAGCGGGCGCGTTATAGCCATTAGGAATGCCGTAAACGGCATTCCAGGCCGTGTCGGAAAGCACCTGCCCGTTGAAGTCGAGGTAGAGGATCCGTTTTGCTCCGGCCCGACTGTGCAGCTGGAACGTGTCAGCCAAAGCGAACGGCGCGGCAGTGGGAGCTTCGCTCTCTTGAGCGGTAGCTGGAGCAGGCGCCGGCTCGGTGTAGAACAGACGCGCGGATCCATCCAGCGCGAGGGTCTGGTCCGTCAGCAGCAGTGTGCGCAGCTGGTTTGCCTCAAGACCGTAGGCGCGAGCGACCGCGGGGAGGTCTGCGTCCAACGCGTTCACCGCCGCCTGACCGCGGCTGTTGGCGCCGAGATTAAGGGTGGGGAAGTTCCGGCTGCCTGCACCCCTTTCGGGTCCGGCAAGAGCGGAAGGAAGTGACGCAGCCGCCAGCGCGAGCACGAGCGCACCGGACACGGCGAGTCGAAGTAAGCGAGATTTCATTATAATAACGCTGTTATCGGCAGCTTGAATTCAATCTTTGAACTGCCATTGTTAAATGGTTGTAAAGGTTGCTCACTCTTCACAACAACCACATTGAAGAACAAGCATTTGTTAATAAATGATGAAGAAATAAGTAGGTATGCGATTGTTTGGGTTATCACACTTTTACGGGTGTTCTGTTAGCCACCAATCGCCATTATTAGCGAGGGCTCGAGTGTTGGGCTCCTCCGTAGCGTCGCATGATTGCTGAAAAGGCGCATTCTGAACGGATGCTAGCCAGCATCCGAAGGTAACCGAAAGCGAGGCCCTGGTTTCCGCTCAAACAGGAGTTTCCTGAAAGAAATGCGAGAATCCCGGTCTTACAAAATTGGATGTGGCACCCCGCGCGATGCGGAACAACTGAACCGAACCGCCCACCGGACGCGTTATCGCATGGCGCGCTCCTTACGCCTGGGTTAATGGCCGGCAACCCTCCCTGTAGGAGCGGCAAAAATGCAATTCCAGAAAAGAATCGAACGAATGGAGCAGTCCCGAGCTACTGAATTGATAAGAGCTTTCGAATAGCATCCATCAGAATGGCCTCGGATCCGCGGCCGACATAGGTTGCATCGGCGCTCGTTTCATATCCTCCCTCCGTATACGCGACAGCGGTGCCGATATAGGCCGGACCGTAGTCGGCATACGACGCCATGGCGACGTTAACGTCCGGTCTCAATTTCTGCGCCGACAGCTGATATTCGACGAACAGTTCACCGGGCAGGTTTAGAATCCGCGTGTTGCCTAACTGCAGACACGAGACTTCTATGGGTGTCCCCGCCTGGCGACGGTCCATCCAGGCGAGCATCGGAGCGACGGTGTAAAGGGCGGGTGTCTTGAGTCGCGCCTCGATTTTGTCCCGATCGAGCTGCGGTCCCACCGGGATCAACACGGGTTCAACAGTCCATTTCATGTCCTCAGCCCGGACGTTGGTCCGGCGGGTTACCTCCCACGCACGGGCCATTCCATCGGCAAGGCGTCCTGCAAGCACCGCGCGGTTGGTAACGGCTCCGTCGTTGTATTTTCCAGCACCCAGATTGCCACCGGCACCATTGAAATGAATGTGCCTCACCCCGGGGAGCGCCTGATCCCGGAGGAACCTTGCGATGCCTGGAAAGTCGGGATTCGCAATCCCAGTCCGATAGTAACTCTGCGGATGACACGCGTAATAACTCAAAACCGCGATGGGCCTACTATTGTCCCAGAAGCTGACCAACGTCACATACGGATCAATGACTCCCTCCGGCTCCGCCCGCAACGCAGGATCCACGGTCGCCGTGTATCGCACGACCTTGATTTTTCCATCGGGACCCGGAATTCGCCGATTGGAAGCGACCTGTTTAACCTCGGCACGACCCCATCCCACTTGATTGAACGGAAGGGTATTGGTCATTGCGCTCGCGAGGGCGGCTGCGGTTCGGGCAATGGTGGGCCGACCCCAAGCGGCGTCATAGGCGCCCGGCGGAAGATGGCGTTGCTTCAACACCCGTTCGGTGTCGGTATCAAAGACCACGGCGTCATGCTGATGTATCACGTGGACACTGACGCGGCTGCGGGTTGTTCCAGCCGCCGCAGCCAAGGCATCCCGGAATTCATCGTGCCCAGCGTTGGCAATGCCAATCCAGTCCACCGAGCAGAGCACAACGGGTTCTCCCACGCCCGTGATGACGACCCCCCGGGAGCGTAATCCGAGTTCGCCCACTGCCTTGAATGGATCATACATCAACTGGCTACCGGTGGGAGGTGTGGCGTCGACGTCAAAAGTCGCGATGCGCAATTGGGCACCCAACGCGGATTGGGCGGACAGAACTCCACAAGCTGACAGGACCAAGAATCGAAAAAATGGGGACATGCGAGTATGCTGAAACGCCAGCGGGCAATCGGCAACCGGATTTCACAAGCTGTTCTCATTTTGAATTGAAAGCGGCTCCTCACACATTGTTTTGGTTCAGATGAATGGAGGAACAGTTTGCGCCGAAGCCATGAACCGTTGCAGGACCCGGCCCGTTCCGGCTTAAAACTCAAAATGAGAACGACTGGCTACGGCCTGACGCATCTCGACGGCTGACGTCTTGGTGCCTACGGTCTGCACGTGGCCGCGCTCCATTCCGTTTCAAAACTACTTCAGGAGCTCATTGCCCTGCCAAGTGTGAATCCCACCTTCCTCCCCGCCGGTGATATCAGGACAGGCGAGGAGCGCATCGTGGCATTTCTTGCGGACACCGCTCGGGGCGCCGGGCTGGACGTAACGCTCCAGCATGTGCTACCAGGCCGGACAAACGTGATCGCTCGCCTGCGTCCCTCCGGCAAGGTGCTCCACCGATACCTTCTCGCTCCGCATCTCGACACCGTGGGAGAACCGGACCTCGACCGCCAACTCCGGCCGAAGATCCGCTCGGGAAAAGTATTCGGCCGCGGCGCCTGTGACACGAAGGGGTGCGTGGCCGTGATGATGTCCGCGCTCTGTCAATTTGCCCGGTCGCATCCGCGGCCTGTGAATACGGAATTCGTGTTTCTTGGTTTGGTGGATGAGGAGGATGGACAATCGGGTTCCCGACATTTTGCGGAGCACGGATTTCGGGTGGACTTGGCAGTGGTGGGCGAGCCAACCCGGCTTGAAGTGGTCACCGCTCATAAGGGGGATGTGTGGCTTAAGTTGAAGATGCGCGGAAAATCAGCGCATGGAGCTGTCCCGCACCTCGGACGCAATGCGATCCTTGAGGCATCGCGTGTGGTGGTGGTTCTCGAAACCGAGCTCGCTGCAATCCTGAAGAAACGCAGCCATCCGCTGCTCGGGTCACCGACGATCAACGTCGGTTACATCCGCGGCGGCACCCAGCCGAACATTGTCCCAGCGGAATGTGAGATCTGGATTGATCGTCGGACGTTGCCTGGGGAGTCGGATTCGATGGTACAGGAGGAGATCGATTCGCTCCTCCGATCCCACAGCCTATTCGCCCGGTATTCCGCCGCGCGCAATCCCTGTGCTCCGCTCGAAACCGACCCAACCCTGCCCGCCGTTCGTTCACTGCTCGCCGCCGCCGGCCGACGTCGAACGAAGGGGGTTCACTTTTTCTGCGATGCGTCCGTGTTGTCCGCGGGTGGGATTCCGAGTATCGTCTTCGGCCCAGGCGACATCGCACAAGCCCATACCTCGGAGGAGTGGATCGCGATCCGTGATCTGGAGAAGGCGACGCAAATCCTCGTCCGCTGGCTCGTCCGCGTGGTCAGCGGCGACGCGCCACGATGAACGTGTTGAACATCCCGTAGCGCAACGGGGTTGCGTTGAGTAGAAAGTCGAGCACGGGATTCACCACCCGGTCGGTGCACTCCACCCGTTCGATATCACACCCGTTCAACCGCAGAAAATGGGTCATCTCCATAGGATTTGTCGCGATAATCGCATCGTCATCCGGATGAAACTCGGGCCGAATGATTGGCGGCATTCTCTGGAAACGGACCGCGGACGGATTCACACCGATTTGCCGACGGATAGCAGCGAGCTGTCGATAATTCGCCCATTTATTGCGTAACCCAATCATCCGTGGATGGTATCCCGGTCCGAAAAAGCGCAAAAAATTCGGGCTCGACAGAACGATCCGACCTCCCGTCTGCACGACGCGCACCAATTCTGCAATGAACACCTCGGGTTCCTCGACGTGCTCGAGGACATTCACCGCTCCCCCCGCGGCGAACTGCCGGTCGGGGAATGGGAGACGTCGCCCCGGGTATACCTGCACGTTTGGACAAATCTCGCGGGCACGAGCGATGCTCGTTTCCGAAACATCGACACCCCAAGCGTCACAGCCGGCCTGTTGCAACCGCTCCAGCACCTTTCCCACGCCACAGCCGACATCCAGCACGGATTTGCCCGGACCCACCGCCGCCAGTACCGACGCGTATTTTGCGTAAAAGGCCGGATTCCATCCTTCCAAAACATGGGTATATGCCTGGTTTTGCCGGTACGTCTGCGCATGACCGGAGGGCGGGGTGGGTTGTGTTTCCATATTGGGACCCGTTTGCATCAGGATCGGGCATCCATGGGAGGCGGTCCGCTTCACGACCGGGCATACCACGCGATGCCACTTTCCTTTTCTTCGTGCAAAACGCTTTTCAGTCGGAAGCCGGCGGCCGCTAGATCCTGCTCGACCTTTTGGCGAGAGACGATCCATGTGTGCCATTCCATGATGACACGATCGACACGTTTCAAAAATTGAGGCTCCCGCCGGAATAAACTCTTTTCCGATCCCTCGATATCCACCTTGAGCAGTTGGCAGCGCTTGTCTCCAAAATTCTTCTGCCAAAGTTCTTCAAGGTTTAGAACCGGAACAGAAACCTTTTTCCAAGCTCCCTTCGGTGGTTTGCCGGGCTCATAAATATCGAATTGCGATGAACCCAAGCTGGAAGGCAGAATGAAAAAATCAACCTCCTTCGCGTCCGTCTCGGCCCCCACGAGTCCGTGAATCGCCTGGATCCGGTTGAGGGAATTTTGCGAAAGGAGCCATTGAGTCTCCGATACCATGGCGGGATTGGCGTCAACCATGAGGCCACACAAGTCACGACGGCCCGTCTTATGCGCAAGCAGCGCTGCGAACAGTCCCGCATTCGAACCCAGGTCGACGAATGTAGTGGTGTCCGGCAGCACTGCCGGGCCGTACGCGTCCCGTTTGAAGAACTCGTCTGCCAAAAAAAAAGTTTCCAGTGAGCTAAAACGGTATTTGACCTGACTTTGGGGCAACGTTTTGACTACCGGCCATTTGCGAAGTCCTGCTTGAATGATTTCCCGTACCTTAAACCACCGAACCAGATGATGTACTGCTGGAATGCCATCCAAAGCGCGCATGAGCGACATGGCCGTCTCTCCTATCAGTATGCGAGAACCTGATCAACCAGCGATTGTCTCCGTTGTGATCCCTGCGCGGGTTGGACAGGAAACCGTGGCGGCTGCGGATGCCTGCGAGAAGTTGTGGGGACGGATCGGCGGGATCGACTGCTGGATTGCTCGAGGTCGGCAACCGTCGGCCCAACGAAACCGAGCGGTCCGCGCCGCCGTCGGTGGCTGGATCTACTTCCTGGACGACGATTCGATCCCGGATGCGGGAAACTTGGATCGTGCCGGGGGCCATTTCGAGAGACCCGACGTGGTGGCCGTGGGGGGCCCAAGCCTGTGCCTGGATGGGGCGACGGAGCGACAACGGGATTTCGCGGCCGTCACAACGACTTGGCTGGCCTTTGGGCCAAGTCGAGCTCGGTACAAACGGATCGGAAGCGTCCGATCGACCGGTGAAAAAGAATTAATCCTCTGCAATCTCGCGATCCGGAGGTCGGCTTTTTTGGAAGCCGGCGGGCTCGACGAATCCCTCTATCCGAACGAAGAAAATGCACTCATGGATAAACTGCGCCAGCGCGGAGGGCAGCTCCTGTACGATCCAGAATTCTCGGTTCAACGTCCGCCCCGGGCCACGATTCGCGCTTTTGTCAAAATGGTCTGGACCTACGGACGCGGGCGCGCCGAGCAGTTCCGCCAGTTGCCAACCCAGGGGTCGATCCTCAATTTTGTCCCTGCCCTGCTGGTGTTGGGGACCCTGACCTTGCCCTGGTGGCCGACTCCGTTGCGGTGGGGATATCTGGCATACGGCCTGGCTGTACTGGTGCAGGCAACAGTCACGGCCAGGCAAGAACACCGTAACGTTTTTCGCATCGCCGCCCTCGTCGTCATCTGTCATTTCGCCTATGGATGCGGATTCTGGCGCGGACTGATCACCCGTTTGAAACCGTTCGAAGAACGTTTGGAAAACCCTATTCTACTGGAACATCGAACGTTGCATCGCACGAGACACTCTCTCTAGAGTCCGCGCTCCTACGGCTGACCGGGCGGCAGGTCTCCAAGCGAGGTTGCGAATTTGAACCGCTAAATCCTGGCTGGGGAATGAGGCGAAATTGCAGACCGGTCCAAGACCCATGAGCGATTCAACGAAGACGAACAAGTCATTCCTACAACAGAGTGCGTGGATGATCCTGGCCACCGTGGGTGGGGGAGCTGCCATGATGCTTGTGCACACGGTGGTAGGTAAGACTGGCGATCGTGCGTATGCACAGTTCAAAGCCCTGCTTGGCACGTTTTATCTGATTGGAGCGGCCGGCGGTGCTTTGGCAACGCTGTTCGCGCAACAGACCGCCGCCGCTGTCACCCCGGAACAAGAACGTCAGGTCGGCACGGCAGCGCGGCGCGTTGCACTGGCAATTTTCGTCGCCGGAATTCTCCTCTCACTGTTGCTCCTACCCAATGTCGGCCGCCTCACCGCCCTCTGGAAGCTGGATAATTCCGCAGCATTGTGGGTCACTGGATTGCTCGGACTCCTGTCGCTCTGGGGGAGTCTTGGACGCGGTCTCGCGCAGGGGTGTCAGAATTTTTTTGCCCTGGGTATCGCTGGAATCTTTGATGGATTCGGCCGTCTCGCCGCCGTGGCCGTGATTGTAATCGGTTTTGGAGGACTCGCAGCCGGCGCCATGACCGGTGCAGTGATTGGCGCGACATTGGGGGTACTGATTGTTGTTTGGGGTTCCTGGTCGATGCTGAGCCGTTCCCCAGCGGAAGGTTTCCGGTGGGGGCCTTGGATGCGGCGATTTTTGCCGCTGACGATTGGATTCGGCGTGCTTCAGTTCCTCCTAAACTTCGACAACCTCTACTGGCTGAGCCTCATCCCCGCGGGCGCACAGGATCATTGGCTGCTAGGCCGTCACTATTCACCCGCTCAAACCATTGGATTCGGCCTGACGCAGTTTACGCTGCCACTGGCCGCCGTGATGCTGCCCCGAATCGCGCGCAGTGCAGCGACGGGAGAATCATCCGATTCCCTGAGGCTAACGCTGATCGCCACCCTGGCCCTGGGAGGCACCGCCGCAGTGACGTGCACTCTATTTCCGAAGCTGCCGCTGCAAATTATGTTTTTTTCGAAAAAAGAAAACTGGGAAGCTGCCCCGTTAGTACCCTGGTTCGCCTGGGCCATGTTATCCTATACCCTTGCTAACCTGTTCCTCAACAATTTGTTCGCCCGCGAGCGGTTCGGCGTAGTTCCCTGGATGGCTTTGGTGGCAGCGGGCTATGCGGGCACTCTGTGGCTGCTCCGCGAACACCTTCTCGGAATGCAACCCCTGGCCGCCTACAAAACAGTGGTCGGCACCTTAGCACTCGCAAACCTTATTCTATTCGGCATCGCGGCCTGGTTCAGCTGCAGGATGCCGTTAAAACCCACTTGAGGTCAGCCATTTCTTGATAGACGCCAGCAACTTTTCGTTTCTTGCGGCGTTGAAATCGGGTACGTGCAGGGAATCCCCCTTTTCACGCGGGCAGTGAAAGGATTCAAAGGCAGGCTGGTAAGTGTTCAGCAACCGATGGCTCACTCGACGCCACCTCCAAAAACGACGAACTCCGCACGATCGGCTCCGCCTCTCAGCTCCGGCCGCCGAGAAACTCGACGGCCCGGTGCTCGGACCAGTACTCGCCTTCACGATTGAACTGCACAAATCCACAATGACCTCCGTGTTCCGGCGCCTCTAAATGCAGCCACGGGTTCGCTGTCGCCTCCTCCCGTGGAAAACATTCCGGCGACAAAAAGGGATCATCCATGGCATTGATCAATAACGTCGGCACCCGAATCTTGGACAGATACTGCCGGCTGCTAGATTTGGTATAGTAGTCCATGGCACTTGAAAATCCATGCAACGGCGCCGTAAACCGTTCATCGAACTCCATAAAGGTGCGAATTGTTTCGAAACCTGTATCGTCCGGCACGTCGTCGAACTGCGCTTGCTTTCCCCGAATCTTGCCCCGGAGGTCCCTCAGGAACCGTCGCATGTAAAAAGCGTTTTCCGGTGCTGCCATGCGAATCGACGAAGTTGCCAGATCGCACGGTACACTGAACACGATCCCCGCCACAAGATCCGAAGGCGATGCAGCTCCCAGTTCTCCCAGGTATTTTAAAGTCAAATTACCGCCCAGACTGAATCCGGCGACGGCAAGCTGGCGATACCTCCCCAGCGACCGCACGTGAGCCAGAATCAAATTGAGATCCCCCGTCTCACCACTGTGGTACAAACGTCGCTGCCGATTCATTTCTCCGGAGCACGCCCGAAAATTCCAGGCCAGGGCGTCCCAGCCCGCCCGATTGCACGCCCGCACCAAACCCAGAATGTAGGTTCGGTCGGAGGATCCCTCGAGCCCGTGGGCAATGACGATCATTCGATCCGACTCAGCCACCGACCAGTCCAAATCTAGAAAATCGTCGTCCGGCGTTTGTATTCGCTCCCGGCGGTACCGTACCCCGCGAACGGTCCGGGCAACCGATGGGAAAACGGTCTGTGCATGTCCGCTCCGCAAGAACGCGGGAGGCACATAGGAGGATGGCTCGATCAGTGGCACGACAAACGTTAGCCATAAATACGTGAAGATTTCATCCTGGATCTTGCAATAAAGCGAGATCAAGTGACAGTCAACTCAATTGAACCTGTCACTTTGTTCCGGTCAAAAGCTTGCGCGCAACATTACGCCGAGTGAATTTCTGCACCCGATGATTCTGCGAATCCGCAACGTATAGGTTGCCGTGTGAATCGAGAGCAATCGCCCAGGGATTTGCGAATTCACCGGGAGCCGTTCCCGCTCGCCCGATCGTTTCAATCAATCGATCCTGAGCATCCAGCAGCGTAATTCGACTGTTACCGAATTCGCATACGTATTGAATTCCTTCAGCGTCTACCCGGATATCGTACGGGTAACTAAAATCTCCTGGTTTAGAGCCGGCTCGGCCGTGCGTTCTCAGGAAATTGCCGCGCGCATCAAACACCTGGATCCGGTGATTGCAGGAATCCGCCACATACACCCGGTCACCGGGCCCAATCCCGAGTCCTTCCGCCCGGTTGAACTGGCCGGGCGAAAGACCCGGGCTCCCAAAAGTCTGTTCCCAATTCCATCCTGCCACCCCGCGATGCGAGCCTGCGGATGAATCCGTATTCGTATGGGAACCCTGTCCGAAGCGCTGGACACGCTCTACCACGGTGTACTCGCTAATGAAAAAGTCACCCGCGGAGTTTTGGCCGATGGCGCGAGGCAGGATGAGTTGGCCGGAGTTGGTGCCCTTCTCCCCCCACTGCAGCACCAACCGGCCTTCTGGCGTAAAATGGTTCACCCGTTGGTAGTGAGGTTCCAGCACAACCACATTCCCGTCCGCATCCAGCGTCATGCCTTTCGGCTTTCCCAAATCCGTTTGCGGCATCTGCCATTGCAGCAGGAATCGGCCGTCCGGAGAAAATTTCTGCACCCGTCCCGTCATGTCCGTGACGTATAAATTATCATTCTGATCACAGACGAGCGACCGAGGTTTATTAAATTGTCCGGGAGCAACACCCCGGGTTCCAATGACACGGACCGCCAAAAAAAACGTTGAGTTCAGGGGGGGGTCAGCCGGGTCCAATTCTCGGCTGCAGCCGGTCATTCCCAAAAGAATTGCAACGGGGATGACTGCCGGACGCGCCATGGCAGCCATCACACGGCACCCCGGTCGAGTTGCTCTCCAGGATGACACCTGAGACGCAAGCCATGCGGCTGCAAACGGTAGAAGGGCGACCCCCAGAGTCACGAGACAAAGTGCGTTCACTTGCCCTGCATGGCCGTAATGCAGGAGATTAAATATTCGCAGGGCGAGGGTTTCACCGCCCGGAGGCACAATGAGTACAAGCGTCTCCACATCCCAAAGGCACAGGAGATAGACAATGCCGGCACCCGCGAATGTGGCAGTCCGCAGTTGCGGCCAGATCACGTTTCGAAAAATCCGCCATCGCGAGGCTCCCGCGAGCGTCGCCGCCTCAACCGGCGACCCATCCAATGTCTCCCTCGACAGGTGAAGAGCCGTGGAACCGGGACCGCCATATCGGATGGCGAAAATCAGCCCCACAAAAATCATGTTTTGCGTGACCATGCCGGGCAGCCAGGAGTTTCCTCCTCGCAAGACGGCGAGACCCAGGAAGATGCCGGGAATGAAAAATGGAAGCCACACAGCACCCCGAAAACCGGCGAATGAAACGCCAACAACGCGCCGAGACGTCAACGGTGGCGAGGAGGCACTAACGAAAGTCTTGATGATGCCGATTCCGCTGACACAGGCCGCCGCGCTGGCTGCGACCCAAAAGGAATTCATGACTGCGCCGACTCCGGCCGACCACGCCAGTCCTAACTCCGCCCAGGTGCGCGGGCTAATCAGAACAGTCAGCAATGGCAAGACGACAGAAACGAGCGCCACCAGACCTGAGAAGCAATGAATCCAAGGAGCCAGGGAATGCAGCGGTCGGAGCCAGGCGGCTGTGTTGTAGATAGATCGAGTCCGGGGCCATGACACCGGATGATGCCGTGCTGTCCACGCTAGAACCGCCGGCATAATCAGCAACGGCCACGCCGCCTGAAGTGCTCCAATGGCGTCGAATTGTGTGTTGAATCGGACCCAGAACTCCTCCGTGAACACCCGCACCTGAAACAGGGTCGGGACCGTGAAATTTGCGAGCGCCATCACAAGCGTCATCACGGCGGCGCAATGCAGTGCGGGCCGTGCCACCGGGAGAAGCAGACGACGGATCAACTGCATTCCGACCAGATGCGGTTCCGCCTCAAGATGCGCCGGTTCGAGGTGTTCCCAAGCGGCATGCACCAGGAAGGTGGTGACGGGCCATGTGAGGCCGGCAAGAACCAGCACAGCGAGGACCATTGAAAGCCGATCCACCTGCTCCGGAGTCCACAGGGCGCGGGAACCCGCAGTCCATTCCAACCACCCATTCGTGGCCAAAAACGGTGGCAGCGCAAAAGCGATCACGGAAGCTGCCCACCAGAGCCGGTGCCACGGTGGCCGGCTAATCCTTACCGACAAAGCGACCGCCGTTCCCGAAACAACAGCCAGAATCATCGTTCCCGATCCCAGCAGCATCGAATTGAACCAGACAGAGAGATTCATCGCTGGAAAATCTCTTGGAGTTCCGCGATCGCCAAGTCCAGGGAGGCGAGGATTTCGCTCCAGTTTGGATCCAGTCCGACGGAACGGGTTCCTTCGGATTCCGGATCCAGAGCACCCACGGTAATCAAACTCCGCCGAACTTCCGGAGATTGGAGGTAGTCGTAGAGTCGCCGAACTTCGGGCCGATCGGATCGTCCGGAGACAAGGGCCACGGTGTTTGGCAAACGGAAAGTTTCCGTCCCGTCGAGCGCCATGACAAGGTCCGCCCCCTCACGGCGCGCAGCCCGGACGTCGTCAGAATCTGTAAAGCCCGCCTTGACCTCGGAGCGTTGAAGTCTTCGGATGACCTGGGAATTCCCCTCCTCAAGAAATGGCCGGTTAGCGGCAAGCGCCTGACACCAAACCTTCCAAGTGGAAGCTCCCCAATGGTGGCGGAGGACTAAGAAATGAGTGCACGTGGAACCAAAAAGCGGATAAGCGATAGAAAACCTGCCGCGCCACCGTGAATTCGTGAGTTCGGTAAACGACCCCGGAAGATCCGCCGCCGAGCGTGCGACGAGTGTGCGCGTCCGATGTCCGAAGGAAGCCCAAGCATCGCTTCGCAAGACTCCCCGGGCGAGCAGTTGCCGAGTTCGAAGTTCCTCATTGCCCCAGTACACATCACACATCGGCCGATCTCGTTCCGCGATCAATCGATTCGCCAGTCCCACGGTCTTGACCGCCTCGCTGTCGAAAAGCGTTTTTACAGGAACGCCGGTTGCACGGGAAAAATCTGCCAGGATCGGTTCGGCGAACACCTGATCCTGAGCACAATAAAGAACGACCGCCGTCTTCAGATTCTTCGGCCCGCAGCCAAAGGTCGTTAGGAGCAGTGCGATCCCGGCAGCGGATCGAATGGCGACCGACGCGAGTTCGAAGGCTTTGTACGCTCGGGAGCGGGCGGTGGTGGAGAGTGGGTGAAACGGCATGAAATCTCTGCTTTTCAAGCCGTCCGGCGGTGGTACCACCACCACTCCGACAGCATCACGGCGAGTCCAGCAATCGCGAACCAACGCCAATATTCCAGATTGGCACGTTTCAAGGTGGAAGCGGCGATTTCGCCACGCCGACCCATCGCGATCTGGTCCCGCGGACGAGTATTACTCTCGTCGGCATCCAGCAGGTTGGCAGCGAACGCCATCTCATTCGTGCCGAGGTTGACCCGGTAAATGCCCTGCTTTCCGGTGCCGCCAAAGACAAACTCCCGCGCCTTGGGATCCACAGGCACGGTGAACTCGACACCGCCCGGAGGTCGAATACGGGCATTGGCAATAGGTTCAACGAGCGGCAAATGAAAGGCATCCCCCGCGCGGACCTTCAACTGTTCGGCACGAGCACTCGCGGGATTCAACCAATCCACCCCGTTGGCGATAAAGATCGGGAAGCTAATCCGCAGCGGCCAGGTGCTGTTCAATGTCTCAAAACCTATCCAAATAATCCGCTGACGCCCGTATTCGCCGGCCACGATGAGAGGAGACTGCGGAGAATCGACCAACGACACGCCCCACGAGGGCGTCTTGATGGAAAAACTTTCCGCCACTTGGACGTTTTCGAAGGTGATAAAGCGCAACAGCGGATGCGTGTTCCGCCAATCCACAATCGCCGGCGCTTCGAGACGTCCCATGCCACCCGGAAACCAGTTCGTTTGCGCGACGTGAATGGCCAGAACATTGCCAGAGGGCCATACCGATGGGGTCACGTCGTCCAAAACAATAAGATCCATCGTGGGACCCGCTCCGGTCAGATCCGTGGCTGTAGAGAGTTCGACCGCCGGAGCTGCCGCGTTCAATGCTTTTTCCAAGAATCGATTTCCCCGGGACACTAAAAGAATTCGCACAGGCTGAGGCAACAAGCTCACCACACACGCCTCGTTGTCCGCCGCGAGGTCATCTGCATGATTGAATCGTACCCGGAAGACGCCATCCTGCGGCTGCGAGGCTGAGAACACGATCGGCGTAAGGTTGGTATCCAGCGTTAGCAGTTTCGATTCCACAAGACGATCCTCAAAGAGCAAATCTACTGTCGCCGAAATCTCCTTTCCCGAATGATTGGCCACGCTGGCAAAAATGGCCCGCCGACTCGGATCGTCCGGATTGGCTTTAACATCAAGACTGACGATCCCTGCGTTGTTCGACCTCTGCCCGACGCGATGAAAAATCAGTTTCAAATCCCGGCTGCCAAATTCATCCAGATTGGGAATCGCACCATCGGAGAAGAGATGAACCTCAGAACTGGCGTTGGCGCGCGTCCGCTCTTCCGCGACGCGCAAGGCATCCGTAAGCCGAGTGGGTGAGTCCGTCACCCGAGTCGAGTCCAGCGCACGCCGCAGCGCGGACTTCTCGGAGGTTGCGCTCTGACGAACCTCTGTGCTGGCCCCAGCCACCATCAGGAGCATCTGCTGATTTCTCGGCCCTTGCCCCGTCTTTAATCCATCGATCAACTCGCGGATCCCCGCCTTCGCCTTTTCGAAACGATTCGGAGATTCATCGATGCACTGCATGGAGGCGCTGGCGTCCAGAATCACCACCTGCAAAGTCGCTTCACCCGTCTTGCCGGAGAAATACGGACGCGCAAGTGCGAGCACCGCCAAGAGCAACAGCAGCAGTTGCAGAAGCAGGAGCCAATTGTGGCGCAGCCGTTGAAACGGCGCACTGGCCTGCGTTTCCGCCAAGAATTTTTGCCAGAGCAGGGTCGAAGGCACGACACGGACGACCCGTTTCCGTTTCAATAGGTAAAAGACCACCACGGCCGGCAAAGCCAGTCCGAACCAAAAGGCTAGAGGAGAAAGAAAATTCATCGTGGAAACGGGAGCGGTCAGCCCCAGACCTCCTGAGCTCGAAGTTGCTTGAGCAGCAACTCGCTAAGATCCGTAGACGAGCTCACGCTGAAAAATCGAATACCACGCGCGCGCGCATGCTCGCGCAATCGTTGAACGAAATTAGCAACCATCCTCTGGTAGGCAGGCAGTCGATACTTCCCAAAGGTGATCTCTTCAAGTCCGCCGGTCTCGGAATCCACCAGGCGCAGATCGCCAAATGTCGTCGGATTCAATTCCTCGGGCGCAAGAATCTGAATGGCGTTGACCTGGAACCCACGGCCAATCAGTGAGGCGAGGCCAGATTCATATCCAGCCGGATCCAGGAAATCACTCAGCACAATCGCCACTCCGGCCTGACGGGCTTCCAGAGCGCCACGCTTCAAGGACCCGTTAAAATCCGCCACCCCACCCGGCGTCAGGGAACTCAAGTTCTGAAAAAACGTCATCGCCGATTTCTTTCCCCGGATGGATCTCAACGAACCCTCCACAGCCGTCTGCGGAAGCCGATCTGCCGTCACAGAGCCCGTCGCAATTCGAGCGGACGCGGCTGGGAATACATTCACGGCCACCCGATCAAATCCGCACAACGCCACATATCCAACCGCAGCGGCTATCTGCCGGGCGAAATTAAACTTGGTCGGCTCTCCAAAGTTCATGCTCTCGCTCGCATCAAGAAAAATCCTGACTGGCAGTTCCCGCTCCTCTTCATATAGCTTTAGAAAAAGTCGGTCGAGCCGCCCAAATAGATTCCAATCGAGATAGCGCAGATCGTCGCCAGACACATAATTCCGGTGGTCGGCAAATTCGACACTCAACCCGCGGGCCCGACTTCGGCGCTCGCCTTTGGTAGAACTCTTCGAACGTCGAGCCGCCAGGAGTTGGATTTTCTCCAACCGTCGCAGCAATTCAGGGGTAATGAGGGCACTCATCCTGGCACTTCGTTTCTCCACCACATCGACCGCTCCCACCGCGCCCAGCAACCGCCCGGCATTCGGCTTCCAGCAAGAGAACCGTCCGCTCCGAAATCAGGCCATCACCGCCGCGTCCTTCGGAACATCCCGCAACACCTGAGCGATAACGTGATCCGTCGTGATCCCCTCCGCTTCCGCCTCAAAATTGACGATCAGACGATGTCGCAATGCTGGCGGAGTCACCGCAACAATGTCATCAAAACTCACATTGAATCGCCCCTGAGTCAGCGCCCGAACCTTCGCACCAAGTATCAGCACTTGCGCACCTCGGGGACTGCTGCCGAACCGCAGATACTGATTGGAAATCGGCGCGGCAGTGTCGGTCTTCGGATGGGTCGCCAAAACCAAACGCACCGCAAAATCCTTCACGTGAGTCGCAATCGGAACCTGGCGCACAAGCTTTTGCAATTGGATCAACTCTTCCGCGGCCAATATCTTGTTCGGTACCACGCGCTCACCCTCCGTGGTCCTGTTCAGCACCTCTGTCATCTCATCTGCCGTCGGATACCCCACCACGATTTTGAAGAAAAAACGGTCCAGTTGCGCTTCCGGAAGTGGATAGGTCCCTTCCTGATCGATCGGATTCTGCGTCGCCAACACGAAAAACGGCAACGGGAGGGGTCGAATCTGCCCTCCCGCGGTCACCTGGCGCTCCTGCATCGCCTCCAACATCGCCGACTGCGTCTTTGGGGTCGCCCGATTGATTTCATCCGCCAGCACAATATGCGCAAATACGGGCCCGTGCTGGAACTGGAATTCTCGACGACCTCCAGGGGTCTCGACCACGAGATTCGTGCCCAGAATATCCGCCGGCATCAGATCGGGTGTAAACTGAATCCGATTGAAGGATAGATCGAGGACCTCACTCAGGGTACGCACAAGAAGCGTCTTACCCAATCCTGGAACACCCTCCAGCAACACGTGCCCACCTCCAAAGATGGCGATCAACGTGCTGTCCACGACGGAGTCCTGACCAACGATTATCTTCCCGATTTCCTGACGGATAGCGGCATACGTCTCGCGAAAGTGGGTAATCGATTGTTCGGTATTCATGCAAAGACAGGAAGTTGGACCGGAGAACTTAGAAAACGTTTCGAACGAAGACTTTAAAGACGGGCCAGCACAAAGCCACCGGATCGGAACCGCTCAGTTGAGCATCCCACCAAATCCGCGCGGTTTCGTGATGTTCCGAAGTACTGTCTTCGACGTAGAGCAGAAGATTTGCATCCACGAGAATCATGGATGGTCTTCCCTTTCACCGACGGCGATCAGCTCGGAGATATTGTCGTAGCTGAAGCCCCTTCGCAGGCCGAGCGGTCGGGGCTTCGTGCGGTAAGGCTTCGCAGCAGGCGGCGCGAGGATCTCATCAAGGCCCGCGCGCAACGCTGCGTTGATCACCTTTTTGAAGGGCTTGTGCGACCGGGCCGTGCCTTGCTTCGCTTTGACGGCGACGTCCGGATCAAGCGTCAAGGTTGTTCTCATCTACGCATCATGATGTCTTCAATATGGATGTCAATGCACAGATCGGAATGGCTTCGCGGCGATCGGTTCGCAGGTGAAATCCTGAGTTCCTGGGACTTAACTTGTGTGAGAGTGTTGCCGTCTTGGGCAGATTCTCTAATGTCTGCCACGGATGAATCAGGAACGTGTACTGCCGATACTCTGGTGTTCAATTCTCTTGGCTTTCGGGTGCTCCAAACAACCGGCCGAAAATCAACTGAACGTCTCGGAAACCGTGACCAACTACCCAGTTCGGGGTATTGTCCGCGAGCTCCCCGCCGACGGAAAGAAGGTGATTATCAAACACGAGGACGTACCGGGATACATGCCAGCGATGACCATGCCCTTTCCCGTTCGAGATCCCGCGCACCTTCAGGGGGTGAAAATCGGCGACACCGTTCGGTTCCGGCTGCGCGTCACGTCAACCGACGGCTGGATCGATGAAATCCACGTGGAACCTCCGGACGCTTCATCCAAACCCGACGCGAATCCTCTCACAGCGGTGAATGTGCTGCCAAACGTGCCAGAACTAAAGCCGGGCGACCCTCTGCCCGATTACGTCTTCACCAACCAGCTGGGACAACCGTTTCATCTGCACGATTTCAAGGGGCAGGCCCTTGCAATCACGTTCATTTTTACGCGATGCCCTTTTCCAGATTTTTGTCCACGTATGACCGACCGCTTCCGAGGAACTTATAAGCTCCTGAAGGAAGGCGGTACCCCCGACAATTGGAAACTGCTGTCGCTTTCGTTTGACCCGCAGTTTGACACGCCGCAGGTGCTGAAAGAATATGCGGAAATCCAGAACATCGATCTCGGCCGTTGGTGGCTTGCCAGCGGGAGCTTCGAACAAATCGATCCGCTGGCAGGACATTTCGGCCTGTACTTCGGTCGCAATCTTCCACCCGCCGCACAGAACCACGTTCTCCGAACCGTAGTGATTGATGCCCGCAGCCGGGTTCAACGGATATTTATCGGGAATGAATGGACCTCGTTGGAACTTGCGGGAGAACTCCGGAAAGCCGCTTCTCCACCGAGGTGAACGCCCTATAAACTCTGCGGCCTGCTGGCCGGCCCTTCCGAAAGCCGGTCCACGAAAGAGACTCGTCGCGCGCCTTGGAAGCCGCCAGACTGACATCAATCCTTGGATCTCCCACGAACATCGCGCTGGCTTCCCGCATTCGGCATCCTGTTCACCCTCCTGGTCCTGGGTGCCGCAGTCGCCGTTACTCAGGGACGGCTACGGCTCGAACTACGGGATCAGCTTGCGGAGAGGGAAGGACGGCTCTTAGCCGCACTCCTCGATCGGCAGTTGGCCGCCTCCGGGAATGGCCGGACTAACGATCCGCTGCAAGCAGTGATCGAAACGTCCATTGAGCCCGACCTCTCGGGCGTGCTCGCTGTCCGCCTCTTTGATCTGGAAGGTCATTCGCTCGCACAGTTGCTAGGCAATTCTGAGGCCGTTGATCCGGACGCACGCTTGTTACAAGGCGCCGGTGCTGGAATGCTTCAAACACGCTTTCACCCAAGCTTCGGCAGCCAGCCACCGCGGCTCGAAGTCGTCACACCTCTCCGATCCGGGCCCGACGGCGGCCTGTTCGGCCTCGTTCAATACATTCTGGATGGCGCTGAGTTAAGTCGCGAATACAGCATGCTGGATGCCCGCTTGCTCCGGCAAAGCGCCTGGGTTTTTTCCGTCGCAGGAATCGTCATGACCGGGCTTCTGGCCTGGGCATTTCAGCGGCTCGCGCGATTCAACCGACTGCTGGTGGATCGCACAGCTCGATTACTGCAGGCGAATTATGAACTCACCCTTGCAGCGAAGACCTCCGCCGTGGGTGCGGTCACCTCTCATCTGGTGCATGGCTTGAAGAACCCGTTGGCAGCGCTAAGACAGGTCATCGGACTGCTGCCGGAAGAGGCCGGGCGGGCGGATGCAGCGGATTCAACGCATCGGATGCAGCGCCTAATCGACGAAGTGGTTCGAGTTCTCCGGGATGAGCAGGACGGTTCCACGTATGAATTGTCGCTTTCGGAGACGATGGAATTGCTAACGACACGAATCTCCGCGGTCAGTCGCGAAAAGAATGTTGCCGTGAAGGTGCAAAAGCCCGGAGCCGGGATGCTCTCCAACCGAGAGGCAAACCTAGTCTTACTAATACTTGAAAACCTGGCCACCAACGCAATCCAGGCGACTCCGTCGGGCGGAACCGTTCGCCTTTGGGTACAACAGACGTCCGGGACAATCGAATTCTGGGTTCGGGACGAAGGCGCCGGAATTCCAGAAGCGGTGAGAGCGAAGCTGTTCACCTCTGTCATCTCCTCGAAACCGGGCGGATCCGGCCTCGGGCTGGCCATCAGCCGGCAACTGGCGCTTCATCTGGGTGCAACTCTGGATCTGGAACCATCCGATAACGCCGGCACGACATTCGTACTGCGCGTTGCCCGTGAAACTCCTCGCAAGGCAATGTAGGCCACTGCATGGAGCGAGGTTTGAAACTTTGGCCCGCTAGCGGTCAGCTTTCATCGTGGTTGCCGCCCTCTCCATAATTTCCCGGGGCGGCAATCTCCGCTTTGGCCCGGCTTCGTTGGGATAACTCGGCCTCCTTGCGATCGTTTGATTCGGCCAGTTCCTTCTTAGCGGCAACTCCTGCCGGTTCACCCTCCGGTTCATTGGAATCCCCATCCGGTGTGATGGAGCGGTGATAGTAGGAGGCGTAATAATACGTGGTGTAGTAGTAGTATGGGTTGTCGATGGGCACGCCATTGATAATGAGGCCGAGAATTGGAGCCCCACGCTGACGAATCGTATTCAAGCCCAGCTTTGCAAACCGCATTGAAGTTTTGCCTGCGCGCACGACAAAAAATAATCCATCAAGAAATGCCGCAATGGAAAATGTATCGTCGATGGCTGTCAGAGGTGGACAGTCGAAGATGACATAGTCGAATTCGGACCTCAAATCGCGGATGAAATTCTTCGTGGCCGGACCAATGAGCAGCTCCGAAGGATTCTGCGGACGCTCCCCGGAACGCATAAAGAACAGGTTGTCGATGCCCGTTTCGCGGATGGCTTCCTTTAGAGACAACTTCCCCTGTAGAACCTCGGAAAGGCCGGCCTCAAGAGGTTGCTCAAAATACCCATGAATATTGCCGCGACGCAGATCGGCATCTACCAACAATGTCTTGTTGCCAGCGTTCGCCAGCGTTATGGCGAAGTTCGTCGTGAAGGTGGTTTTTCCATCACCGGGCACCGCGCTCGTTACCGCCAACAACCGCTTCGAACTACCCTCAGGACTTAGCAAGAGAGCCGACCGCACCCCGCGGAGCGATTCCGCGAACATGGTGTGTGATTTCATTCGATTCAAAAGCAGGTAGCCTTCCTTGTAGTGCTTTTTGTCCACTTCCGGGAGCTGACCTACAACCGGCTCCGAGAGCGCCTCCTCAATCTCCTCAGGCTGGTCCAGGCGATCGTCCAGCCTGTGAAGAAGGTACAGGGCGCCAATTCCCAAGAGGAGTCCAATTAGAATTGCCGAACCGATGATTATCGGCCGATTGGGTCCCGTAGGCTCCGGTGTGCCTCCCCCAACTTCGACCAAGCTGAACTGTTCTTCATCGCCGCCCATCATTGCAAAGGACTGCAACTGCTTCCGGAGCACGTCGAGATTTTGTTTGACGATATCCTCGTCTTCACGAAGCCGCTTGTATTCGGTCAATACAGAGGTCGATTCAAAGACTTTTTGCTTTAAGCTTTCGATCACGGGGGGATAGCCAGCTTCCTTGAGTTTCATGGCCTCAATCGAGTTCAGGCGCATCTCTTCGATCAGCGCCAGCGATATTTCGAGCTCCCGGTTCATCTTCTCCAACGTAGTCTGCAGCCGGATCATGAACGGGTGCGCAGGTTTGAGATTCTTGGATAGTTTAGCGATTTGATCTTCCAACGTGCCGATCAACAGCTTGGTATCCGTGTACCGCAAGCCTGCCTCGTTCTTCGTATTTGCTTCGAGTCCGTCTTCGAGCCGGCTGGATCCACTGCGATCTTTGCCCCCTACGTCTTTCCCACCGGTCACTGGGGTCGAAGGCCGGGCCGACGGTAAGCCCGGCACTCCCTGGACCGCACCGCTCGCAATCTGTTCGGTCGTGGCACTTTCGTAGATCTTGCGGGTCATCTGCAGGATTTCGTATTCCCGCTGCAACAAGTTAAGGCGCTCCTGATCTGCCAGGCCAGCGTCGACTTCACTCGTGATATTGTTTCGCTTCCGGAAGTCTTCCAAAGCATTGCGAGCTCGCTCCAATCTCTGTTCAAAGGTCAGAATATCCCGCTGCGTGGCCGCCTCGGACGAACCCATGATGCTCGCACGCTGCTGCTTCTTAAATTCAATGAACTCCTGAGCCCAGCCGGTCGCAAATTTTTGAGCGTAATCGTAGTTTGTCGACGTCACTTTCATGATAAAAGTGCTCCCCTTCCCCGAAAACGCATCCAACCTCGGGCGGCTTGTCTGGTTCGTCTGATCCCGCCCCTCCGCCAACTTGGTAATCACCTTCCCAATCAGGGAGGTGCTCTGCATCAGCTGAATCTGCGTCTCCGAAAACTTCGACACATCCTCGGTCATCTCCGCTCCCATGGCGGTGCCGCGGACCTTCGATGCAATCATTAACATCGAGGTCGATTCGTAACTGTTCGGCGTCGTCCACGCGATCCAAACTCCCATGGCCGTCCCCATCAGCGTAAGCATCAACAACAAAAGCCAACGATCGGCGACGATCTTGAAGTACCGCCGGAAGTGGAGGTACAAATTGATGCGGTCCACCAACGAGGTGCCGTAACCAGGAAGTGGTGTGTTATAAGAACCGTAGGGTGCTTTCATCGCGAATCGAGAAAAAATCTAAGAGAGCCGTCAAACAACGGTCAATTGCCTAAGCGAAATGTTTTTGCCGGAACGTCTACACGGTCACCGTCCTTCAATTCGATATCCTTATCGAGTAGATTCTTCTTCATGATCTCGTCCACGTTCACTTTGACGATCTCCGGCTTTCCGCTGGAGCTCTTGCGGCTGATCTTGACCTTTCTGAGATCCGCCCATTCAGAATAGCCCATCTGGATGATCGCTTCCGTAATGGTCTTTCGCTCGCCTTCAAGCAACGGAACCGTGCCTTTTACTTCGCCAAAGAATATCGCCTTCGGACCTACTCCCGAGAGATTCTTGCGCCCAGACGAGTACAGGTTCAGGCTCACCGTCGCATGATGGTAATAATCTTCCTCGAGCCGCTTCGTCAGTTCCTTACGCAAATCATCCAGTTGTTTACCCTTGGCCACCAGGGTGACGATCCGGTCGGTCCCTCGGCTGACGGGGAAATGCGCGTCGCCAATTTCCGTGATAAAAACCTCCATCGGGTCGATTCCGTTGGAATTCACCGGATCCTCCGAAATCGTGTATCGCAAAGTATCCCCTGCTCGCAGGTCACGATTAGCGATATCCGTTGCGTTGCTGGCGCCACTGCCCGCCGAGTTGGTGGAGACAGCCGCGGACTGGGCGGCTAATCTTACCGAAGTTAGCGCAGCGATCAGGAGGGAAAGAAGAAGTCGCATCAGAGTCATTTGGTTAGAACATGTAGGAAAGAGACACCATAGCAGCCGTTTCGTTGTAATCCCCTAGCACAATCTTACTGGAGCGGCGGTTGTGGGCAAGACCTAGCCTCCCGTTCACGTTCCGGGAAATCAGATAGTCCGCCCCCAAATAGGTGCGGAAGAGGGTACCTGAATCCTTGAAAATATTCTCGAAAACTGGTGCCGACTGAGAGTACTCGATCCAGGAAATTGCTGCGGAAAACCCCACTTTACGGATGGCCTCCGGTGCCGCGATCATATACGTTATAGTCTGGTTTTCGGTGAAATTGCTGCCCAAACCTAGCTGAGCCGTCTTGGCTATGCTCAGTTGGTGACGCATCCTCGGACTAAACTGGTGTTCCACCGAAACTTCATAGATCAGTCCCGAGAAATTTGACGCGTCCTGAATGGCGGTCGGCGAACCCCCAAATTCAAACGTGGTGACGGAATACCCCACGGAGCCTTCTAATGAGAAATTCTTGTAGGGTCGATAGCTAAGTAGCGGGCCGATGGACCACCCAGTGGCATCATTTTGCACCGGTTCAGAATAGTCGGTGATTGAGTAGTTGGCGTAGGCTCCCGCCGACCAGACCGGACCAAACCTCTTCTCCAGCGATGTGTTCAACAGGTGGCTGCTGTAGTTCTGGCTAGTGAATAAATCAGAAAAATTCCGCGCTATTTGATATCCGTACCCTCCGAGGAGCACCAATTCCTCGTTGATCGCCCAAATGGTGGTCATTCCGATCGTATTGTTGAGTTGCTGAGAATTTACAAGAGCCGTCGAGCCCGCGCCCTTCACCACCTCCGGCCGTGTACGATTGTCGTTAGGAGCGGTCAAACGGTCGTAAAAAATGGTCATCACATTGCCCACTACGACCTGGTAGTCCAAAACGGTGTTCGGCGTAAGCCCCGCACTCAGAAAGTTCAATTCCTTGTGGTTGATGTAAAAATTGTACCCCAACCCCAGGTCCAGTCGGATATGGCCGGACTTGGCCGGAACGTAAATCAGATAGACTTTCAGCTGGGGAGACAGAACTACGTCCGACATTTCATCGGTACCGCTCAAATACACGTTGTCCGTCCACCGCGTATCGAGACTGGGGACCATGGATCCCGAAAAGTTACCATAACGAAAATTGTAGTGGCTTAGCGCCGTTCCTGAATTCGGTGGAATGTATGGAAGGTTGTTCTGAAGCGACGAAAAATCGTCGTGCGGAGAACCGGTTGAGCTTCGGTTGCCAAATCGGTCCCCGCGAAAACTTGCAGGCAATCCCGACTGAAAGTACTCCTGGGCTCGGGGAGCTACCACCCCAAGTGCTAAAGCCATGACCACCTGCCAAGATAGGCGCCGACGAGAATCCCGGACCCGCCGAAAGGCAGCCAAATCGGCTGACATCAACTCTAATTTGCGCATGATTTATTGGGCCGGCCAGGGACTCCCTATGAAATGCTTTCGCTGGGATAATCAGGGGCGTCCGCACCGACGACACCCACACCCTAAGGTTCAAGACGAGGCTTTACAAGGCGGAATACCCACAGCTTCAGGACCGGGCGTAACCTTCCTTTACTTCTCACCAGAAGCACTACACGGACCCTCGGCCATCTCTCAATCCTACCGAGCTACCACTCCCGTCCAGTCAACTTTCAAGAAATCACCAATCAAAAACTTAACTTGAGTTGTAGACATAAATTAGACAATTTATCGTCATACTTATTTCAAATCAGCAGCAATTTACCGCGCCCGTTTGCGAAATGAGCGACACGTCTTATCATAAATCTATTGAAATAGCCTATTATAACGTTAATCTTTGAATCTGATCGACCGTGACACCCCCGCCGACCATTTCCATCCGTAAAGTGAGCTCGATACCTCTTCACGCTCCCGTGCCTAACTTCCTCCCCCCCCTCTTCCGCCCGCGGCAAGCCTACTCTGGCGATCATCGGATCAGGGATCGCCGGGCTAGCAGCCTGTCGGACTTAGCTACGAGCCGGAAACGGGTGCCCGGGGAGGTTCCCGAATGGGACGTGGCGACGGAGGTCTGAGACCCGGGGCCCGGTGTGGCAGGTCCGCCTTGGGTCGATGGATGCAAGTATGTAATATACACAA
>SIBK01000063.1 GCA_009695205.1 Pedosphaera sp.
GACGGGTTGGTTCGAGCCGCGCTCCAGGTGCTCGAACCGCTCTATCGCGGAGAGAACGCTCTCGAACCGGAGCGCGTCAGCGAGAAGCTGCACCAACACACCTTCTGGCTCGGACGCGGCGGCTCCCTCACGCACACCATCAGCGGCATAATTAATCGCGGAGCGTCAAAAAGGAAATTCCAATCAATAACACCTCCGTTGCGAAAGCAATTCTTCCGAACCCGTTGACCGGCGATTTTGACCGGCCCTGTGCCGTTGAGAATTCGGTGCGCACGCCGCCGCCGAGCGGGCGACGCCACCCGCAAAACACGGTACACGCGTGCGCGTCCGGGGCGAGCGCCTGGCTGCGTTTGAGAACCGCCTGCGTCGCAGGGTTGCTGCCGCTGTTGCTGCTATTGACGCTGCCCGCTGCGGTGCAAGCCCAATTCAATTACGAGATCAATAAAGGCGCTATCACCATCACCCGATACGACGGTTCCCGCGGTGCGGTAACCATTCCCGACACGATTAATGGCCTGCCCGTCACCGGCATCGGGGTCGGGGCGTTCGTTGCCTGCCCCGGCCTGACGGGAATCTATTTCAAGGGTAACGCCCCCAGCGGTGGTGGGAATGTGTTCAACAATGCCAACAATGCAACCGTCTATTACTTGGCTGGAACCACGGGCTGGGGTTCGACGTTGGGGATCGTGATGTTTACCGGTCGTCCGGTTGTGCTGTGGAATCCGCAGGTGCAAACCAGCGATGCCACCTTCGGCGTGCAGGCAAATTAATTCGGGTTCAATATCACTTGGGCCAGCGACAAGATCGTGGTGGTGGAAGCCTCCACAAACCTGGGCAATCCCGTCTGGCCTCCGTTGGAAACCAACACCCTAACCGGCGGATCCTCCTACTTCAGCGATCCCCAGTGGACGAATCATCCCACCCGTTTCTACAGCCTCCGTTCGCCGTAAGCAGGGGAAAGCAACGTCCGTGACACGGGCGGACAGTGGAAGAGCAGCAACAGTCGGCGCCCCGTTCCCGCCGCCAAAATAACCTAAGCGGCTTTGGATTTGAACCGCCCGGACAAGAGCGAAAAGACCACCCCAGCGCCCACGAAGGAAAACACGGCTGACAGCATAAACATCACCACCAAGGGCTTAGTTATGGGGCTTAGTTTCCTTATCTTCTTACGTAACCTGTTTAAGATGAATCTAGTGGGCGGTGAGGGACTCGAACTCAGGATCGAAAGCCAGGACGAGCCCTCGATGGATCGGTGGAATATCATCGAATTTGGAAAACCTTCGGTGCTTGGAGAGGTCGCGCTGGCGAGATTCGCTTTGCTGACCGCGCATTTCGAGAGGCAGCGAAAGCAGATTGCCTGGCGAAAATCCGGGCTTGAGCTCTTCGCAGAACCGATCATCGCAGCCTTGAGCATCGGCGGAGGACTCGCTGGGATCCCATTCCCGCTCGGTGACGCCGCACGCCTGGCCTACAACAACGTGACGTGGCCGATGATCTCGAAAGTGCCGAATTCGCGGCAGCTGAGGCAACTTTTTGCCATGGTCGCCGCCCATGAACGAGATCCGGCGTTGAAAGGAAGTGCGTATAGCCTTCTCTCCGAAGAGGATCTCCGAAAGCCGCGCAGCTCCGCATCTCTTCTCTCGGATGCGGAGATCCAGACTCACCTGTCACATATCGACGACGCAGACATTCACGGCATGGTTCAGTTGGCGAGGCAACAGCACTGGGACGCCGAGATCACGACCTTCTTGAACGTGCTCACCGGCATTATGAAGGTGACCGGGGCTTCCGAGTCGGGGGTTCTGAAGCAGATTTTCAACAGTCCGTACTTCTCCCTGAATGGCGACTTGAACCTGAAGACGATCCTCGCCGTGATAGCGGGGGAGAAGGTCATGACCTCGCTATCGGGAGTTTCCCTTGAGCAGCTCTCCAAGGGTGAAGGCCCCCCCCGTGCCTGGATGCAGTATTTCGAGCTGAGCGTGGACGTGCGCGCGGTCGTGAATACGCTCGTTCGCTTATCGAAGAAGACACTGTCGAAACGGGAGCTGGAACGTCCGTTTCCGTATGCCCCGCGTATGAACGAGGGGTAAAGGAATTTGATTTTGATGACACGCGGCTGAAATGGAGAGCGTCTGTCCCTATTCTCAAGTCTTCGATCAATACTCGCTCGAATCGCTCTTGGGACGCCTCAATTGCTTCGGCGATCTTCTGTTTCCCAGCGTCCGCGAATGTTCTCACGTCCCATTCCTTGCATGCGTCGAGCGGACTTATACAACCGAAGCGTATGTGCCCGCGATACCACACTCTTAACGGAACGGTCCAAAATTCGCGCCACTTCGAGGTTTGACAGGTCCGCGTAGATCCGACGGAGCATTTTCAAATCTCCCGGTGTCCAACGGGGCATCTTGTAGACGCCCTTGCCGCGATGCTTCTTGACAAACACCTTGTTCTTAGCCAGATGGCAGTGTCTTGCCTGATATTCGATCGAGGCGACGCTCCGCCGGAAGATGCGGACGAGACGTTCCTTGGTGTTCGAGCCGTAGACTTGCTGCAACTTTTGAATTTCGGAGCGCGTCCAGCGCCCCGTAGGCGCCGAGGAGATCTTGAGTGATTTCATTCTTGCTTCGTGGGAAGCGTGCCAGAAACGACCCTGAAGGCAAGCTTGCCGTGACGTGAAATGATTCCCCTGTCGCGTGAAAGGTAGGGCGGCGAACGACACCACAAACCCATTTGACAAGGCGAAGTTGCCGCGTAACCTGTCCAAAGCAGACTGAATCAGTCTGGTTTGACAAAATGCAAATCACCCGTGCTGGAGAATATGGAATGTTAGGGCTGCTTGCCCTGGCGCGTCGCCCAATGGGCGAGGTGGTGATGCTCGACGTCATCAGTCGAGAGGAGGATGTCCCGGTCGGTTTTCTGGGTAAAATTTTTCAGAATCTAGCCAAGACCGGTCTGGTGCGGTCCGCGCGGGGCGCAGGAGGAGGATTCTACCTCAATCGGCCGGCGACGGAGATCACGGTGCTGGAGGTCATCGAGTCGATTGAGGGACCAATCGCATTCCAGCGGTGTCTGGAAGAGGAACCGGATTGCGAACACGTCACGGGATGTGCCTTGTGCAGCCTGTTTGCCGAGGCACAGGACCGGGTGAAGCAGGTGTTCGCAAACACCACCGTGGCGGGGCTTTCTGGGCGGCATCTCCCCGGGGGATTGGTGAAGAGAGCGCGCCTGCAGGCGGGGAATCGTATATCACTGATGCCCGCCGGCATCTGATTGTTAACACGCTGCAACTTTGAAACAGGGGAACGACTTTACAATTTGTTCGGGACAAACAGCCAAGATCAGCAAAACTTCCGTTTAACATTAAAAACTTATGAGCGATACTTACGCCCTCTATAATTCCACTGTCATGGATCACTTCATGAACCCTCGTAACATGGGCGACATCCGGGATGCAGATGGCGTTGGTGAAGTAGGCGCCGCAGCCTGTGGTGACATCATGAAGATCAGCCTGAAGATCAAGGATGGGCGGATCGAAGACGCTCGGTTCAAAACCTTTGGGTGCGGCTCGGCAATTGCAAGTTCCAGCATGGCCACCGAATTGATCAAGGGTCGTAGCATTGACGAAGCAATGAATTTTTCGAACCAGGAAGTTGTGGACGCCCTGGGAGGGCTCCCACCGGTCAAGATTCATTGTTCGGTTCTGGCGGAAGAAGCGCTCAAGGCGGCTCTCGAAGATTATATAAAGAAGCATCCGGAAAAGGCAGCCCTGGCGGCCGAGGCCGCACCGATCGGACAGATCGTACACGCAACCTAACCGAAGTCACCGCCATCCCCCTTCTGGCAGAGGAAAGACTTCCTGGGCGCCTGGAAAGTTCCGGAGGTTGTCGTGGTAGCACAGAACTGCCCTGGGCGGGCTTTCTGGGATTTCCCGCGATGCGACCCGGGTCACCTCTTCGAAAATTGAGTTCAAACTGAAACCCGCGCAAGCGTGGCAAATTATTCGCGTTTTCGTCCTCATTTGAATTATCACTTTCATGCGCTCCGTTTTCCTCGACCATCAATCCAGCACTCCCGTCCTGCCCGAGGTCTTCGAGGCAATGCGTCCCTATTTCACGGAGGCTTTCGGCAACCCGTCCTCCCTGCATCAGCATGGCCTTCGGGTGCGCGAGGCGATGAAGACCGCCCGGCAGCAGATGGCGGCCCTGATCGGAGCGGAGAGTGAGGAGGAGATTTTCTTTACCAGTGATGGAACGGAGTCGTCCAATCTAGCGATTAAGGGCGTTGCTTACGCGAACGAACGGCGGGGCAAACATCTCGTCCTTTCCGCTACCGAACATCCGAGCGTCTTGAACTCGGTCGAATTTCTGGAGAAGCAGGGTTGGAGCTACACAAAGGTGCCGGTGGACGCGGAAGGATTGATCCGCGTGGCGGATGTTTCTACGGCGATTACCGCCCAAACGGTGCTCGTGGCGGTTCATCACGTGAACCACGACATCGGAACGATTCAACCGATTGCGGACGTTGGCCGGATTTGCGCTGAGAAGGGGGTTCCTTTGTACGTCGATTGCGAAGCGAGCGCAGGGTGGCTACCGGTGAACGTGAAGGACTTCGGGGCAGCCTTGATTTCTTTTTCACCCCATCGGTTCTACGGACCCAAAGGGGTCGGCGTTCTTTATCGGAACAAAAAGGCGCGTATCGTCAGCATTCTCCACGGAGGTGTGCAGGAAGGGGGGCGCCGGGCAGGCACGGAAAACGTCCCCGCCATCGTGGGTGGGGGTGTTGCTGCGGAGTTTGCCCGGCGGGAGATGGCGGGGCGCACCGCTCATTGCGCACGGCTGCAGAAGCGGCTCTGGGAAGGTCTCAAGGGGGCGATCCCGTATCTGAAGTTCAACGGCCCCGCTCCGGGGCCGAATCGATCGCCCCTAAATCTCAATCTCTCCACCGAATTCATCGAGGGCGAAGGCCAGTTGTTGCTGTGTGACCTCAACGGCATTGCCGTGGCCAGCGGTTCCAGTTGCGTCAGCAAGTCTCTCAAGATTTCTCACGTCCTGGCCGCCATCGGTCTCGACCATGCCCTTGCACAAGGAAACATTATCATGACGCTCGGCAAGGACAACACCGACGCGGACGTGGACTATGTCGTTGAATCGTTTGCCCGGATCGTTACCAAACTTCGCGGAATGTCCCCCATGTGGGATGAATTCGAGCGGGGGATCATCGATTCTGTGATCGCACCGACGGGCCGTGGGAAATCGTTCTCCGAACACGCCGCATCGGTCTCGGGAAAGTCTGCTCACTGAACTGGTTCCGTTCGGACCTGGGAGATTGAGCAACACGATTGACCCGGGCCGATGGTTGTCTCAATTTCCGCCCTCGTGAAAACTCTGACTCAGGACGAAATCCTCACCGTTCTCCGGACCGTTAAGTATCCGGGCTACAGCCGGGACATTGTATCCTTTGGTCTCATCAAGGGGATTCAGATCGATGGCCTTGCGGTGGGTGTATTGATTGAACTGACAGCCAATCAGCCCGGCCTCGGTGACCAGATCGCGGATGCGGCGCGTCTGGCGCTGCGGGAGCAGATACCCGGCCTTACGGATGCACACATTCAGGTGCAAGTTCCGAGCGCGCAGGCCGTGGCGGCCACCCCGGGCGGGGTTTCGCAGCGGAACAGGATTCCCGGGATCCGCCGCATCATTGCTGTGGCTTCGGGCAAGGGAGGTGTCGGCAAATCCACTTGCTCGGCAAACCTGGCGTGCGGTCTGCGTCAGTTGGGAGCGACGGTAGGATTACTCGATTGCGACATCTATGGTCCGAGCATTCCGTTGATGATGGGGTATCATCAGAAACCGATGCTGAGTGAGGAGGATAAATTGATTCCGCCGGTGGCGCACGGCGTGAAGCTCATGAGCATGGGATTCCTGTTGAACGACGAGCAGCCTGTGATTTGGCGAGGGCCAATGATCCAGAAGACCATTCACCAATTCATTCATCAGGTGGACTGGGGCGCTCTCGATTTTCTCGTGGTCGATCTGCCGCCAGGCACCGGCGACGCCCAGTTGTCCCTCTGCCAGACAGTTCCGCTCGACGGCGGCGTCATCGTCACGACCCCCCAGGAAGCATCGCTCGGAGTGGTCCGGAAAGGCATCGCGATGTTCGAAAAAGTGAATGTCCCACTCATTGGGTTAGTGGAAAATATGAGTTATTTTGTCGCTCCAGACGGCTCTCGACACGAGATCTTCGGGCATGGCGGAGGCCGGGCTGAAGCTACGCGGAAGGGCATTCCCTTCTTGGGCGAGGTTCCCCTGTTTACAGCCATTCGGGAAGGAGGCGATCGAGGGGTTCCCATTGTGACCTCGGACCCGAACTCCGCGCCTGCGAAGGCCTTTTTGAACATCGCTCGGGCGATACGCTCGAAGTTTGAGAACTGACAGCGCCCTGGGCTGCAGGGACGCTTTGCGGGTCGGCTTTACTTTGACGTCAGCGCCAGATTTGGATACTAGTCAAGTTGGTCACACGATTTACCATAACACCATGACATACCATCCCCCATTTCTGGTTCCACGTTCCGTGTGGGCATCCCGGATGTCCTGCGGCGTCACCCTGATCATCCTGTCAGGGTTTCTTTCGGGGGTTCTCGGCGCCGGCGATAAACTGGAGCTCTCCAATCCGGACAAGAAGGCAAACCTTCCGGATTTGCCCGAGAGCGGAACGAAGAAACGTCGGGGGGACGCCCCGTTTGAGTTCCTTGATCGCCGGAATTCGACGGGTGGTGCGATGCAAGCTCCATCGGTAAGTCCTTCCAGCCAAAGTCCGACGCTGGATCCACGCGCACAGCGGAAGCTGCTGGACGCCATGGATCGAGAAAAGAACTGGAGTTTTCGAAAGGACCCGGATGCCCGTGCACTGGAGTCCGATCGGTCCGAAAAAGACCGGGAGTTTGATTCTGAGAACGAGACATTTGGAAACGAGCGTAAAACTCTATTTCAACGAGCCATCGAGGGTGAAGATACCGCCGATGACGGAACCGGGGACCCCGGTAGCGCCAAGCGTGAGAAACGGGATCGCAAACGATTCACAGATGCCACGGACCGCCATCGGGAGAATTCGGACACCCGTACCGACGGGCTTACCACGGAGGAAAATGGTCCACGTCGCCTGTACCGCCCGGACCAGCAACTCCGGGATGAGCGGGAGAAGGCCCGGAATACAGCACGGACTGGGTTTGGGGGTGACAAGATAGAGTTGGACGATCCGTTTGCCCCCGAGGTTCGAAGGACGACTGGGCTTCGGTCCTTCGGTTCTTTTACCGATTTGGATTCGCCGAAGATACCTGCGGATAAGGCGGGCGAAACAGCGCGGGCGCAGCAATTTCAGCGCCTCATGGCTGGGCCAGATGCCAATGGCAGGTCTGCTGAATCGGGATTGGGAACCTTTGGTCAGCCTCCTGGCGACAGGGCGGCGCAATTCCGAGGCCTGCTGAGCGGTAGCACGCCGTCCCCGAGTAGTGCAGGAATCTCCCCGTTACTGCCGCCTTCGGGGCGGAGCAGTAGTTTCGAACTGCCCTCTGCGGCGTCACTGGCCTCGCCACCAAAGGGACGCTCTAGTTTTCAGGATTTCGTCCCTGCGGCGGGAGCTGCTCCGAGCTCTTTTGTGCCGTTTAGTACTCCGGCCCCTTCCATTCCGAATTCGCCCTTCCGTCCGCCACCAGCGTCCCTGCCCGTGCCGAGTCGCCTCTTCTGAAGAACCGATGAAACGCGCACGGACGATCCTTTGCCTCCTTCTCGCGTTGGTTGCGACCGCCGCGACTTCGCCGGATCGGATCATCAAAGTGCTGCCACACCTGCTGGATGCCGAGGGCCGGCACTCGCTGTCGCCCAGCCTTTACGAACGGGACGCTTACCAAGCGGAACTCAGGAAGCATCCGGAGCAAGTGTCCGGGATTCGTTATGACGTCCAATTGCGCCATTCCGACGTGAACACTTCAAAGGGGCGACTCCAGATCGAACTCCGCTGCGCCGGGCGGGCGTTGACGAATTCCATCATTCTTGAATCCGACCTCACAAAGACCCGGCGGCGAGGAGGATGGACCCACATGCAACTAGACGGCGACGCCTATCGGAAGGCGGGAAAGGTCATTGCGTGGCGGGCGCGGCTCCTCGATGGATCGCAGGTGCTCGCTGAACAGCGCTCGTTCCTTTGGTAGAGCCTCTCAAGTCCAGGAGGATAGATTCCGGTTAGGCCGCAGCCATAGCTAGTGGTGGGATGTGTCAGGGCTCCCGCCTACCAGTCCCTTCATCCTTGATCGGTTACATCCGCGGGTATTGCCCCTCCAAAAATCGCGAACTTTCCACACCCACCGTCAACCAGTGACTTCCTGGGCCATCGCAATTCGACCATCAACCAGTTCGATTGTCCGGCCGGCCTGATCCGCAATGCGTGAGTCGTGCGTTGCGATGACGAGCGTTGTGCCGTGTTCGGCCCGCAGTGCAAGCAGCAGTCGCAGGATTTCGCTCCCCGTCCGCGAATCGAGATTTCCCGTGGGTTCATCGGCCAGGAGAACCTCCGGTTCGTTGACCAACGCCCGGGCAATTGCAACGCGCTGCTGTTCCCCGCCGGAGAGCTGATTTGGGCGATGTTCCAATCGCTCTGCGAGGCCGACACGATCCAAAAGCGCGCGAGCTTTCTTCGCAGCAATCGGCGCCGCAATGCGGGCGATGCGGGCTGGCAGAGCCACATTTTCCAAAGCTGTCAATTCGGGCAACAATTGGTACGCCTGGAAGACAAAACCAATCCGCCGGTTTCGAAACCGTGCGAGTGCTCCGGCATCCATTGAGGTGAGAGTCTCTCCGGCAACAATAATTGTTCCCGCGTCGACGCTGTCGAGGCCGCCGCAAAGGTGGAGGAGCGTGCTCTTTCCCGCACCGGAGGAGCCACGCAGCGCCAAGTACTCGCCCCGCTTGGCCGACAAACTCACTCCGCGCAAAACGTCTAGCGAACGGTCGCCCACGCGATACCGCTTTTCGACGCCGGTCACCCGCAACACCTCGTCTTCTACATTCATGGGAAATTCACGCTAATCAGAGTCTCCATGCAGCCGGCAATTCCAGGCGCGTGGTCCAGGTGCCGGGTCCTATTCATTTCGCAACGCTTCCACCGGGCGCATAGACGCCGCGATCCACGCGGGCACCACCCCCGCCAGCAAACACATCAGGAGCGCCACCCCACAGATCAAGATGAGATCGCCTGGCACAACGCGGGCAGGAAGCTCGCTAAAGTTATAGATCTCCGCTGGAAATAGTTCCTTGCCCGTGAACCGCCTCATCGCAAACAGGAAATCGTTGCGATAATGCACCGCCAGCAGACCGGTAACGATGCCCGCGAGCACTCCCGTGAATCCGACCACAGAACTTTGCGCGAGAAATAAGGCCACCACCTGTGAGCGGGTCGCCCCCAGCGACTTCAACACACCGATCTCCCGGGTCTTCTGCATCACAAAGGCGAGTTGCGCGCAGATGATGCAAAATGCCGCCACAATGGTGATGAAGAACAACAGATAGTACATCATGCTTTTCTCAGCCTGCACGGCTCCCAGAATGGTGCCGAATTCCTCCATCCAGGTGATAACTTCATATTCCGAACCGAGCATTTTCAGGAGTTGATCCGCCACCCGGCGGGTGTTCGCCGGATCCGCATCATCGAGCATCACCGTGAGCCCGTGGGCCTGATCCTCGAGCCCGTACAAATCCTGCGCATTGGGCAGCGACATCACGAGGACCGATGAATTGTACTCGTAATAACCAACGTCAAAGATGGCGTTCACGGTGAAATGCCCCGCGACACGGAGCTCATCGTCACCCCGCTGGCGGCTGTCCCTCATTTTCTTAAGATCTTTGAGAGAATAGATAGCCAGCGAGTCCCCAACTCCCAAGCGCAACGTCCGTGCCAACTCCCGGCCAATCAGCACACTCTCCCCGCGCAGATCAAAGCTGCCCGCAATCAGCGCATTCGTGAGAATACTCACCCGCCCCTCCGCCTTTGAATCAATACCACGCACGAAAGGTGCCAGTGCCACGGCGCTGCCGACATTTGGCTGGGTTTCGGCGAGCACCTGCAACAGCACATACGGCGCGACGCCCTTGACTCCCGATTGGCTTTCCACCCGCTGCATCACGCCTCGCCAGTCCCGCAACGGCCCGTCCGTCTGGAGCACCTTGACGTGCGCATTGAATCCCAGTACCCGGTCCCGCAGTTGATGCCCAAAACCCGTCATCACCGCGATCACGATGATCAGAATCGCCACTCCGAGCATTACGCCGAGGATGCAGATCAAGGTGATAATCGAAACCGGGGTGCCTTTCGGTCGGAGATACCTCAGAGCAAGGGCCAGTTCGAAGGGCAATCGTGACATCGGGGCGTCAAGTTAGAGGCGGCATCCGTGAAGGAAAATTGGAATATCCAAAAAATGCCCCCCGCACCGGAATCGCTCGCGACGTCACCGCAACCTCTTCACCAGCACCTTCGAATTCCGGCCGCTCGTCTCGTACTTCTCGCGACGGGCGGGAGGGAGATCGTCCGCCGTGCCTTCGACAAATCCGGCCTTGCCCTGAAACCACGTGAAAGCCTGGGTTGAAAGTGTCACTAACTCCGCTAATCCAAGCTCGCGCGCTTTCGTCTCGGCAAATTGCACGAGTTTCCGGCCGATGCCCTGATTTTCGTGGGCCGGGCTCACAAACAAAAACCCCAATTCGCCCTTGTTGAATTCGGGATATACATGCAGCGCGACGCAAGCCACCGGGTTTTTGTCGATCTCGAACAGGTAGTAATCTCCAAGCTGTTTTTCAATGGTTGCCCGCGTCCGTTTCACCAACTCCGAATTGATGACGGAATTCTTCGTGAGGATCAGCAGCGAGCGGATATCCTTCTTCTTCGCCTGTCGGATCTGCTGGTATTCGTTAGCGTACACCAACGTCCCAATGCCCTCGTTCGAAAACACTTCGGCCAACAGGCATTCATCCACCTTCCCGTTGATGATGTGGACGCGTGGCACACCCGCTTCGCACGCCTGCACCGCCGCCCTGGCCTTTGAAACGAGTTCCGGAGCGAGTTCGCCTGCCGCTTGTGCGAGCACTTGCTTCAATTCCTCGACGGGCACCTGCCGCAGCAACCGCCCCTGCCGCGCCAGTCCGTCCTGGGATGTCACAAAGATTAACTTGATCGCCTTCAATTGATCGGCCAAAGCCGCAGCAATCGCATCGGAGTTCACCCGATACGTTTTCCCGTCTCCGTCAAACCCCAGCGGCGGCACCACCGGCAGGATCCCTTGGGCAAGCAGGGTTTGTAACAACTCCGAGTCCACCCGTTCGACCTTGCCGGTAAACTGGTGGTCCACGCCGGACAGAATTCCCAACGGATGAGCAATGATGGCATTCGTGCAGGCCGCCCGTAGATCGTTGGCGGAAAGCCCTTCGAGAATCTCATGCGTGAGACGGTTCGCCGCCGTTAACGCCACCTTCAACGTTTCGCCATCGGTGATCCCTGTTCCATCCAAATTGGATGCCGCCACGCCGTGCTCCGCCGCCAGTTGAGAAATCTGCTGCGCTGCACCATGCACCAGAACGATGCGGATATTCAGCGACCTCAGCACGGCCACGTCCAGAAGCAGGTTGGAGATGTAGTCGTCGGTCAGGACAGCTCCGTCCACAGCTAGGATAAAAATGCGTTCGCGAAAACGCGGTATGTAGCGGAGAATTCCGCGCAAATCGGTTGGTTTCACTTCAAAACTAGGAACCCGTTCCTATGGGCCACTCATGAATGAGTCCGCATCGCAAAGGATTCAATCCAAAACCAGCAGAAAAACCCTGGGGAAGGGACGCGTCCATTGATATGAGATTGGCTCTGAAGTCGAAGGTGTTAACCGATTGTTCGGAACAATCTTTCAAAACTTTTTGAGCCATCCTGGATGGTTTTAGAGATGCGACACCACCGCGAAGCCCGCCGCGAAGCGGCTTCGTTCAACCAGCCGTTGGGCGACAAACATCAGCCATGCAGCGTCCAGCCGTCGCGATACTTCTTGCTTAAGAGCGCGTCGGCTTCCGGATTGTCGATGACCTTTCCGGAGGCTCCGTCGTATTTAATTTTCTTGCCGACGCGATAGGCGACCATGCCGACTAGAATTGTTTCGATCATGTTGCCGCTGTATTCAAAATCGCAGCTGGTCTTCAGGCTGCCCTTGCACGCGTTGATCCATTGCTTCTGAAAGTTGCCCATCGGGGGAAGCAACGATTCCTTGGTGCGCGGTTTGTAATAAGACAGGTTGGCCCCGTTGCCGAGGGGGTAGAGAACTCGCGTACGAAAATCAGCCACGAGAACTCCCTTGGATCCCTCGAACATGGCGCCATGGTCGATCTTCTTGATGTCGATCATCCGCGTCGGAGATTCTGGAAGGGCGCCACCTTGATACCACGAAACCTTGATGGGTGGCCGCCAGTCGTTGGAGGGCATTTCCATGTGCATCTCCAGTTTGACGGGGCTGACGTCCGGATTAAGGGGCTCGCCTGTGGCTTCAGCGGAAGTGGGAAGAGTCGCACCAAGCGGATTCCACGCGAGATCCATCGTATGGCTGCCCATGTCACCAATCTGGCCGTTGCCAAAGTCCCAATACATGTTCCACGAGAGGCAATTCATTCCCGGACCGCCGACAAAATAACCCGGGTTGTAGGGATGAAACGGAGAAGGTCCGAGCCAAAGATCGTAGTGGAGGTGCTTGGGTGGTTCGCCGGCGGCGGGCAGGTAAGCTGGCTTCGGGATCTGGCGGTTGCCCCACGCGCTTACCGATTCCAACTGGCCAATGGCTCCATCCAGGATCAGTTCCCGCACGCGGTTGAAATTATCATCCTCGTGGCGCTGAGTGCCGCATTGTGTGGCCAGCTTGTTCTTGTTCTTGAGATACGTGGCGCGGACCACGCGGGCTTCCTCGACACTGTTGGCCAGCGGCTTTTCACAATAGACATGCTGACCACGGTTCATCGCCCAGTTGGCCGCAAAGGCGTGGGTGTGATCGGCCGTGCAAATGACGACGGCGTTCACGTCTTTTTGATCCAGACACTTGCGCCAGTCCACGTAGGTCTTGGCCATGGGGAATTTCTTGGCCCCGAACGCGAGATGCTCCTCGTTGACATCGCAGAGAGCCACGACGTTCTCGCTGGAGATCGCACTGAAGTGTGCTTCGCCGCGGCCCCACGTGCCGAGCAGCGCAATGTTCAGTTTGTTGCTCGGGGCGTCGGCCCCGAAGAGTTTAGCGCGAGGAAGAATTAGCGTCCCCGCGCCGGCGAAGGCGGCGGACTTGAGGAATTGGCGTCGTTTCATGATTGTGTCTGAGTCTTAGTGCTTTTGTTGCCGAAGTCTTGGACGGCTCGGGCACGGAGTCAATCCCTGTGAAATTCGCCGGATCCGCAACGCCCTCCCGCCTAGCTGATGTTCACGGCGATGTCCGGCTGCGGCCCGGGCCAATACCCCCCCCGCCAAACATGTCCTCCCCGTTTCAACGCTAACTCCCGACGTCATGGCCTCCGATCCTCAATCTCTTGCCTTGAAAACATTTCGCATTGTGATCGAACACACTGCGAGAATCGGAAACGAGATGCGCATTCTTGAACCACGCCTTTTGGCGACAATCTGCCTGACCTCCGCCTTCGCCGCCATAGCGGGAAGCTATCCCCCGGGAAAACCTCCGCAGGAATTCGACGTTTCGGATGGAACAGTGGACCTTGCGGACGGCTCCCGGATTGCATCGACGGCCCAAGCCAGCAACGGCACGCCTGTCGCTGTCGTTCAGGGAGGGATGCTGCGGTTGGTTGACCGCGGAACTTTGAATGCCATCGGCTCATTCAAGCTGGGAGACCTTGACCCGGGTAACATTATCAAAGGCTTTGACCTCAGGTTCGGTGTAACAATGGGGGCCGGAACAGGGCTGTCCACAGGTGAAGGTTGGTCGGTGAATTTCGGGCGCATTCCGAACGACGAGGGGACCGGCGAGGGCGGCTTCGCGCCGTTGCCGGGCGGATTGACGATTGCCTTCGACACGCTGGACAATGGCGAAGACCCCACGTCGATTGAAGTGTTCATTGGCGGAGTGAGCATCGCCGCTTTTCCGCGAGCATTTATCTTCGATCAATTTAGCCGGATCGTGACGGTGCATTGGGATTCGGCAGGCCTGGATATCACCTATGACGGAAATGTGATCTGCACCGATTTGGCCACGCCAGGCTTCACCCCGGGGCCGGGCAATATTTTTGCCTTTACGGCGCGGACAACCTCGGCGAGTCAGGATGTCTTCCTTGACAACCTGAAGGCCACAACCCTGGCCCTGCCGGTCATCGAGACGGGTGGACCCATCCTTTCCGAGTTTGTGGCAAACAACGGCGATCTGGAGGACGAATTCGCGGATAAGCCGGGCTGGATTGAACTCCTCAACGGCTCGGCAATTCCCGTGGACCTGACGGGTTGGTACCTGACGGATTCGAAAAAGAGCCTGACCAAATGGAGAATCAATGGCTTGATTTTGACGCCTTACAATTACCAGTTGGTGTTTGCGTCGGGACGGGACCGTCAGCTTTACGTGACCAGTTTCATCCACGCGGGTTTCAGCTTGGCAAAAAGTGGAGGATTCGTGGCCCTGGTGCGCCCTGACGGGAAGACCATTGCCAGCAGTTACGACTACGGTCCCCAACAGAAGAACGTGGCCTTTGGAGAAAAGGGTTCGGAGCGAAAAAAGGGTTATATGTACCCGGCAACGCCCGGAACGGTGAACGCCCAGGAGCCGGCGGCGGCATCGTTCAGTCCAGAGGTCGAATACTCGCATCAGGGCAGTTTCATCCCGGCGCCAATTGCGCTGACCTTGTCTGCGCCGAACCCGACCGGGTCGGAAATCCGCTATACGCTGGACCGAACAGAGCCGGGGCCGACCTCAACCCTTTACACCCGTCCGATTGAAATAGCCGCGTTTACGACCGTGCGGGCCCGAGTTTACGCTCCGGATCATCTGCCGGGCCGGGTGAGCAGCCGGACGTTTGTTCTGATGGACGAAACCCTGGCGCAATACGCCGGGACCGGCAAAGCCCTCGATTCGAATCTACCTCTCATTTTTGTCGACAGTTATGGGGTGAACGTGGATGGCTCCACGGGCGGCACCCGGCCGTTTCGCCCGACGTACGCGGTGGTGATCCCTCCGGATCCCCAGACCGGCCGGGCCAGTTTGAACAGCGTCCCAGAATACGCCGGGCCCGCCGGGATTCATGTGCGGGGAGAAAGTTCACGCGACTTCGACCAGCGCAGCTATTCCTTGGAGCTTTGGGACGAAGCCGGGAAAGATCAGGGTGCCCGCCTGTTGGGAATGTCCGACGATTCGGATTGGATCCTGTATGCGCCGTGGAGCGAAAAGACGCTTATGCGCAACAAGCTGATTTTTGATTGGATGCTCGCGCTGCGCGGGCCTGACGGATCAGCGGTCCGGACGCGGTTCGTTGAATTGTTCTTCAACCAGTCGAAACCCCCTTCTGGACGGGTTGGCTACAGCTCCTATCGGGGAATCTACGTGTTAATGGAGAAACTGAAGCGCGGCAAAGAACGTGTCCCGATTCAGAACCTCAACACCAACACCATCGATCCCCAATTGATCACCGGCGGGTACATCATCCGCAAGGACAAGGACGATGCGCTAAAGAACAATTGGACCAGCGCCAAATTCGGCATTGCGTTGCAAAGCTTTGACCCGGACCGGTTGAACGGGCCCCAACTGGCCTACATCAGAACTTATGTGAACACGTTCGAGTCGGCCTTGAACAGCGCGAATTACCGGACGTTCACGAACGGATACCAGGCCTATATCGATCCGGACACGTTCATAGACGCCCAATGGATGCTCGAGGTGGGCAAACAGGTTGATGGCTACGTTTTCAGCACCTATTGGTACAAGGATCGCGCGGGCCGATTGCGGGCAGGGCCCCTGTGGGATTTCAACATCTCCCTGGGCAATGCCGACTATGCAACCGGAGACACTCCGACAGGGTGGCTCTATGATAGTGCAAATGGGGTCGGCCAGTTGTGGTATCCGAGGCTGCATTCCGATCCGGATTACAAGCTAGCCCATTGGGACCGCTATTGGGAAATGCGCCGGTCAATCCTCGCCACGGCCACCGTGATGGCCACCATCGACGGGCATATGCACACCTTGCTCGATGGATACACCGGTGCTGTCAGCAACAGTGCCCCCGCAGAAATTCAGAACCCCATCGCGCGGCATTTCCGGAAGTGGCCCCGCCTTGGGAAGCGGGATTGGCCCAACCCCCCGGGGGAAACCAAGATCAGGACCTGGCAGGCGGAAGTGGATTATATGAAGAACTGGATCAAGCCGCGGCTGGAATGGCTGGATGACCAGAGCCTGCGCTCCGGGCAAGTGACGTATCGTCCGCCGGAATTCAGCCATGCTGGCGGGCCGATCGGGAGCGCGATTCAATTGACAATCAAAGCCTATCATCGCGCTGCCTCGGGGACGACGTTTCCCGACGGGGACATTTACTATACCCTGGATAACTCCGACCCGAGGCTGGCTGGCGGCAACATTGGCGGCTCCGCCACGAAATACACCCAACCGCTGGACATCGGTTCGTCGGTCACCGTGAATGCGCGGTTGTATGTGAAGAAGCAATGGTCGCCACTGGAGACTTCCACCTTTCTCCTCCGCGCATTGCCCGCCCGCTCCACAAACCTGGTCATTTCCGAGATCCTATTCAAACCGGCGCCGGTGTCCCCGGCAGAAATTGCGGGAGGGGTTGTCGACTTGGACTCATTCGAGTACCTCGAGTTGCGCAATATTGCCCGTCAGGCCATCGATCTCAATGGCGTGAAATTCACCCGGGGGGTTGAATTCGATTTCACCTTCGCGCCGCCCTGGGCGCGCCTGTTGAAGCCGGGGGAATCCGTGGTGCTCGCCGCGGACAAACGGGCTTTGTTGCTGCGCTATCCCCATCTATCGAACACCAAGATAATCGGTCGGTTTAGCGGACACATCGACAACAGTGGGGAGACCCTTGCCCTCGAGGCGGCGAACGGCGAATTAATCAGCCAATTTCGGTATGAGAACAGCGTCCCCTGGCCTCCGGCCGGCGATGGCGCGGGGCGAAGCCTCGTTTTGAAAAATCCCCCCACTCATCCCAATCCGGATGATCCGACCCATTGGATTCAGAGCGCGAAGACGGGGGGCACGCCCGGGGAATCGGGTATCGGTGCGGACGTCTTTCTTGGTGATCTCGCCGCAGATTCCGACGGAGATGGGCTCACGGATTTTTTTGAATTCGCATCCGGCTCCGACCCCGAGAATCCCAGCTCCAGGTATTTTCCCTCCACCCGGATTGCTCCGCTGCTGGTGGATGGAACGGAATCCAACTATTTCACCTTCAGCTATCAACGGCGCCCAACCGCCGCCGGCCTGATCTTCAGCCTCGAAATGAGCGGCGACCTGAAAGCCTGGATCCCGTCGGATTCGAACCTGACCTTGCTACGCTCCGATGAGAATCGCGACGGTACCTTTATCGAAACCTACCGCGGAACCACCCCCGTGTTGAATAGTCCCGAGATCTCAAGGTTTTACCGGTTGAGGGTGAGGCCGCAGTAGGGTGTGTGAGGCAACGGTTGCGAGCCGACTTTCCTCAAACCTTGAATACGCCGCCACTGCCGTGAAGATCTAGGCTCGCTCAATTCAGGGAAAGCGAGGCACTGCTTCGCAGACTGAGGGTGGGAGGCATCGCCTTGGGGTCGAGCCGAACGATCACTCGATGAGTGCCGGCAGTTAGTTCCGTTCGACTGGTTCCCTCGTTGCCGATCTTCTTCCCGTCCACCCATAGTTCGGCAGAGGGGTTGGCGGTAAGCTCGAATTGAATCGGACCCGCGGCGACAACCGTGACCTCGGTGGCCGCACAGAGGGCGATGCGGGAAATCCAGACCTGCGCCTTCGACGCTTCATTCATCTGCTCTCTCGGCAGGCTTCCATTGACGAATGTGTGGATGCCCGTCCAGCGTTTATCTTCCAGCGGTTTTTTCCAAATCCAGTCACCCTGACCATCTTGCATGTCGGTATGCATGACATTCGCGAGCCACCATTTTCGAGCTGCACCACCGCGGCTGGCGTCGTAGTCGCCCGGCTTTCCGAGCTGCGACATGAAGGCATAAAGATCGAGTTGGTCCGCCTCAGGAAGATTGTCAAGCAAGCCCGCAGGCATTAGAGAGACGGCGCTCTGCTGACGGCTCTCAATGCTATTTTTGGCGATGGAGACCTCGTGGTTGGCGGCGTCGCGCAGGACGAGTTCCGTCGGGGATTCACGGACGAGCACGCCATTATATTCCTGGCCGTCTCGGGTCGATACAGCAATGCCGTTAAAGCCTTCCTTGATTTTTACATTGGGCAGCAGAACGGATTCCACCAGGTAATCCATCGGGGCGCTGGCGCCGATGCTGGTCATGTCCGGGCCGACTTTTCCTCCAGCGCCACCGATGGCGTGACAGGTGATGCAGGCAAGGTCTGCACGGCGGAATACCAACTGGCCGCGGGCGGGATTCCCGTGCAGCGCGGCTTTGCTCGCGATCTCCTGAATCAACTGCCCAGTGAACGCCTGTGCGTCAGCGGCAAGGCCGCCGGATTTGGCCAGCGCGATCACAAGTTCCATCTCATTGCGGCCGCCTTCTCGGGCAACCCGCATACCGGCCCGGGCGGCAGCGGGAGGGATACCAGTTGCGGGGAGCGCGGTGGCGATTGCCTTGCCGGCACCCTTCACAGGGAGAACAGCCCGCCAAAATTCGACCGCAGCGGGTTCATCGGTTGCACCTTGGATTGCCGTGATAAGACCGGGCACAGCCTTTCCCAGGTCCAGACCCGCGAGGGCCACGCTCGCTGAGCTTTGAATTGCCGGAGTTGCGGAAGTCATGAGCTCAGCGAGACCGTCAACAACAGGTTTGCCACCGACTGCTCGGAGGGAGTTGAAAGCGGTTTCGCGCAGGCCGGGAGGGGTTGTCGCATTTCCCGCGAGAGAAAACGCAGGCTGAGTCCAATTACCTTCGGTTTTCCACTGAGCGCCTAGACGGAGGGCTTCGGCCCGGATGGTTGCAGGAAGACGATCATCACCGATGAAACGACCGATATCAGATCGGTCTCCGTCGGGCATTGCCTTGCGAAGGCGGGAAGCCTCTGTCAGAGACTTGAGGGCACGGACGGCGGCGGATTCGCCAAATCCTCCACTGAGGGTCTGTTGAAAAAGCCGCGCCAATTCAGGGCCACCACCGGCTTGACCGATGAGCTCGATCCACGGTCCCGATCCGTTGCGATCCAGAGGACGGTCGCGCAGCACCTTTCCCAAAACCCGACTTGCCTGCGCGGGCTTCACCGCTTTTAAGGCGAACTCGAGTTGGTTCTCACGCCCGTCGGGTTTCCACGATCCGCTTTCAAATGCGGCGAGCCACGGTTCCGCCAGGTCGTTGATGGTCAACCAGAGACCATAATCCAGGGTGGAGTCCATCGGCAGATCCAACACGGTCAGCGCCAGAGTTGCGGATTCCACCGAGGGAATCCGGGCGAGAGCGCGCAACGCTTCGAGCCGCACCTTGGGGGAAGGATCACGGATCAGCATTGCGAGTTGAGGGAGACGATTGACTGGGGCTTGACCGTGGGCAACCGGCAACTGCACAAGAAATGCGAGAGCGAGGGCGGTCAGACGGACGGATGCCACGAGAGGATGAAGGCGAGAAGGAAACATGGAGCAAAGAATTTGAAGTGCGGATTGGAGGCGGCTTCGGTCGCGAGAATTCATCGTGCCAGTTGACGGGCGCCAGCGGTGCGCAGTCGCTCATCACGGGCTGCGATGAGGCTGTTCAGCAACTCGGGTGCGGGTTGACCGAACGATTCATGCAGCCACAGGGCTTCAAGGGCGGCGCGGGCGTCGGTCTGACGGCTTACCCACGAGCGTGCGGCCGGCAAAACGTCGTCCGCAGCCCGCTGACGAAGAACAGCACGGGATTGGGCCTGCTCCCAGCCGTTTTTCGACAGTGTCCGGTCGAGCAGATTGTAGACCGAAAGTTTGGTAAGGTCAGGCGGACGGGGGGAAGGCGTGCCCTTTGGAGCGACGCGCCAAATGCGGCCGTGTTCGTGATCGCGGCGAGGGTCCCGGAAATCCACTTCACCGTGCTGAATGATCGGGTTCGACCAATCGGCGATGTACAAGGCGCCGTCGGGTCCAAATTTCACGTCGATGGGCCGAAAGGTGACATTGGTGGATCGGGCCAGGTCGGGGAGCTCGCGGGTCTGGTAGCTCGAGCCGGCTTCCGTAAGGCCGAACCGCACGATGCGTTGAGCCCGGAAATCGCAGGTGATCATGTTGCCTTGCCACTCGGCAGGGAACGCGGATGAATGCACAGTTTCCAGCCCGCAAAACTTGGGATAATTTCCCGGGCTGATACTATTCGCTTCTCGCCGCATGTCCGAGTAGGTGAAGTAGGTCGCGCCTTCCATCGCGTGATAGATGCCTTTAGAACCGGCGCCATCGGTAAAAAAGGAATTGCCATACTGATCCCAATGGTGGCCCCAGGGATTGCAGCCTCCTTTGGTGAATATTTCGAGCTGCCAGGTGTCGGGGTTGAAACGAAGGATGCCGGCGCTATTCAGGCGAACGATTCCGTGAGGGGTCTCCACATGCGAATGAGTATAGATCGATTGGTTCATGTACAGGTGTCCGTCATAACCCCAGCGCAGAGTGTGGAGATTATGGTGAGTGTCTTCGGTGCCAAAGCTACTGAGGACGATTCGGCGGCTGTCCGCCTTCCCGTCGCCATTGGAGTCCGGGAAATGCAGCAATTCATGGCTGCACGCCGCGTAGCAGCCTCCGCGGTTGTCGGGCAGCACACTCGTGGGAATCAGCAAGCCGTCGGCGAAGACGGTCGACGTGTCCGCGCGGCCGTCCTGGTTGGTATCGCTCAGCACCACGATCGAATCTTCGGCATCCTGTCCGGGTTTGATCATGGGATAGACCCGGGAACTGGCGACCCACAGGCGGCCCTGCGCGTCCCAGTTCATGCCAATCGGTTTGAATAGATCGGGGCTCTCCGCCCAGAGGGAGATTTCAAAACCCTCGTGCACCTGAAATGTCGGAACGGGCTGCGGGTTCGACGGAGGCTTTCGGAGGGTCGATTCAGCCGTGGCAACGGGTGCCAGACCCTCACCTCCGGCGAGTCTATGAACCTCCTCGGCCGCCGTGGCGTCCTGCTCTTTAAGGTCGCGCAATCGACTGATTCGTTTTTCCCATTCGGCAATCAACGGCTCGAACCGTGGCATTTCGACGGAATTCCGTCCCTGCTCGCCCTTCCGGAATCCAAACAGATACGTCCAATTCGCCGGACGCCATCGGTGAAAGAACAGTTCGTTCTTTTTTCGAATCGCAAGGTTCAGGACGGATTCCCGGGTTGACAGCGTAGCGGTGGTCGAGCCAGGAGAAACGGATCCAGCCAGAGCCTGCGCAATCTTCTCAGCGGCGACGCGGTAACCGTCCTCGGTCAAGTGAATGCCATCCGACGTGAGCGACGTTCCTGCCTTCAGAGCTCCATTGGGTAGGGCGGCAAGGTCGACAAAAATCCCGCCGCGCTTGGTCGCGATCTCCGAGAGAGCCTGATTATACCGGGTAATAGCGTCATTGTGCCGGGCAATTTCCTCCACGGTTCCGAAACCGGATTCATGACGGATCGCTCCGATCAACACATGGCGCACGGGCCTGCCGCTGACTTCGTCTATGGCTGCCATCAGTTGCCCCAGGTTCTCTTCAAATTTCAGCAGGCCATTTTCACCGTCGAACGAGGCGGTCATCGCGTAGCTCAGCAGGGTGACTGTCGGTTTCACCAAGCCCACCTGTTCCTTCACGCGCTGCAACCATTCCGATTCGGGTTTGTTCCAGTCGAAACTCGCGCGAGCGCGTCCCATCGGAGTCTCTGCGGACCATGCGAGATTTCGGAAGAAGAGATTACGATCTGGGTAGGTAGTGGTGATCCGGGTTTCAACGTGCCCGAACACACCTTCGCGTTCGAAAAAGGTGTCCCCGAGAAAGAGGATTCTGTCGTCCGGCGCCAGCTCGATGACGGCGGCCTGAGTGATCGGGAAGAGCCATTGAAGTTTGGCGCAGGCGAGAACGGCCAAACACAGGGCGAGACGGCGCAGCAAGAGTTTCATAATAGGGCGGCTGGTTTTTTACGGGACGGATCAGGGACGGATGGCTTGGTAGACGGTCTTGGCCATCAGGGCCGCACCGGCGGCGTTCGGATGGATTTTGTCCGGAAACATTTCCGAGTGATTCGAGAGAGCATCATGCAGATCAATTACCGGCGTATCCCGTCCGGTGCAAACGTCAAAGATGGCGGGAATGACTCCGTTATCCAGTACATCCGCGTTGATCCCCCACTTGGTTTCATAAACCGGCACAGGAAGACAGGTCCAAATCTTTGGGTGCGATTTCCAAGAGCGGAACGTGGCCAACAGTGCTTTCAGATCGACTGCAAATGTCTTCCGGTCCTTCCAGTTTTGCGGTTTTGTGTCGTTCGTGCCGAGCTTGAGAATGATGACGTCCGGATGGAAGTTTGCGGCGGCCGTAAACTCCTCCGTGGTCCAGTACGGCAAGTCTCCCGCCTTCTGTAGCGTGGCACCGCTGCGGCCGAAATTGCGAACTTCGAAGCTTGTGCCCAGCATCTCCCCGAGCTTTTGAGGAAAATTGTTCTTCTCCCGATCCTCAACCCCAGCCCCAAACGTGATGCTGTCGCCAATGCAGGCAACGCGGATCGGACCACGGCCTCGCCGCCGCGATTCGTAATCTTCGACGTGAATAATCGGCGGCTGCGGCGCGGAGCAACCGGCAAGGAGCAGGAGGGCGGATTGGGTGAGAAACTGGCGGCGATCGATACAGGGCTTCATCGGATGACAAGATTAGATCTTCGCGCCCGCCATCCGGCAAGCGGCCTTTCCACCGAGATTCAGATTTGCGGAACCGGCCCGACGCGGGTAGATCCCGTCTGCATCATGAATCCTTTACGCCCTGCCGCCTTCGGGTGCCCACGCCCCCTGTTCTCAGTCTTTGCGGGGGCACTCCTATCGATCTCGGTTTTGCATGGCGTCGACGATTCCGTAATTCACATGCTCGTGCCTGGATTCCGTGTCGAGGAGCTGCCGATATCTCTCTCCAACCAAAACAATCTGCGATTTGCGCCCGATGGCACACTGACGTCGCTTGGCTATGACGGCCGAATCTGGCGGTTGCAAGATTCCGATGGCGACGGATTGGAGGACACCGTCGAGCTTTTTTGGGATCAGCCGACCCTGAGTGTACCCGTTGGAATGGAATGGGGTCGCGACGGTTTGTATGTGTCTTCCAAGGGCAAAGTGTCCCGTCTTGTGTCCCGCCACGCGAAAGGCCGAGCGGAGAAGGAGGAGATTATTGCGAGTGGTTGGCCGGCTACGGATGTGGGATCGGGGGGGGTGGACGCCACGGCGGTGACACTCGATGCCGAGGGGAATGTCTATTTTGGCCTTTTGGTTGCGGACTATTCAAATGCGTATCGATTGCGAAAGTGGCGTGAATTGAAACCCGAGGAACGGGAGGCATGGATTCGGCGTCGCGGAAAGCCCGCGACAGCCGGTGAACCGAGGCCGGACGAGACCGTCTCGATTTACGACCTGGCTTCCCCGCGCGGCACAATCCAAAAATGGAATCGGACGACGGGAAAACTCGAGACGCTCGCAACCGGTATCCGTGTGCCGTATGGGCTCCAGTTCAATCAGGCGGGCGACCTGTTCAATACCGATCAAGAGGGCGAAACATGGATGCCCAATGGCAACCCTCTGGATGAATTCAATCATATCCAGACCGGCCTCAACTATGGCTTCCCGCCGCCCCACCCCGAGTGGCTTCCGAAATTGGTTAGCGAGCCCCCAGCGGTCGCCTTTGGACCTCAGCATCAGTCTGCCTGTGGGTTTGCCTTTAACGAACCCGAGTCACCTCGCATTCCGTCCGGGCCCAACTTCCGCGTCTCTCCCGGACGCGGACTATTTGGCCCGGCGGCTTGGAAGGGAAACGCCATTGTTGTTGGCGAGTCGCGCGCAAAACTATGGAGAATCGTCCTCGGAAAAACGCCCAGCGGTTACGTTGGACGGGCGGTGCCTATTGCCCGAATTTCCATGCTCACCACCGATGTTACAATCTCTCCGAGCGGAGATTTATATGTCTCCTGCCATAGCGGGCCTCCGGATTGGGGCACCGGTCCACAGGGGGCGGGGCGCATCTTCCGAATTCGTTATGTCGACCGCGAGGCGCCCCAACCGGTTGGCGCCTGGCCGGAATCGACGACCGAAGTTCGAGTAACCTTTGACCGTGCCTTGGATGATACGATTACTGGGGACAGAGCTGCGGGCTCAAGAACAGACGCGCGTCCGCAGATCGAATTCGGATCCTATGTCACCGCGGGAGATCGGTTCGAGGTGTTGAAACCTCCTTATGCGGTCGTCACTCAACAGGACGCAACGCCTCGGGGACGACTTCACATTCTCTCGATGCGACTTGAAGACGCCGGGAAAACCGTGGTGCTGACGACCGATCCGCATCCCTTTTCGGTTACCTATGCCTTGACGCTCCCGGGGGTGCGCTCCGTGAGATCAGGGGCAACACCCGCAACGGTTGATCTCGAGTACGATTTCAGCCGGCTGGGAGCTGAAATTGCCCAAGGCCGCGAGCCCGGTTCATTCAGTAAACCCGCCGAGATGCTGGCGGTAGCCCCCCAGGCCAAGGCTACCGCTGGTACCGATAGCCGGGCGGCGAAGTTCGATCCCGGAGATTGGGAGCATGGACGGGAATTATTCCACGGTACGGTTTTGCAATGTGGCTCCTGTCATCGGGTTCGGGGCGATGGCGCCCTCACAGGCCCCGATCTGAGCAACCTCAACCATCGGGACTCCGCCAGCGTCTTGCGGGACATCCGTGAGCCAAACGCCACGCTGCATCCCGACTACGTCACCTACCTCGCCGTCTCAAAGAATGGGACCGAAGTGACCGGCTTCCTGCGATCCGCAGCGGACCGGGACGATTCCATTATCTTGTTCGATGGCAAAGGCGGTGAAACCCGCTTGGCTCGAAGCGACATCGCCGCCTTGCACCCGACCGGCCAGTCCCTAATGCCTTCGGGTCTGCTCGATGCTATAAAGCCGGCGGATGTGAAGGACTTGCTGACGTTTTTGTTATACGCACCCCCTGCTAGCAATCCTTCCGCAACCTTGAAGATCGTGGAAAATAGTCGTTCATTAGGGAAATCGTCGACCGCCCTCGAAAACGGACCCCGGAAGATCGTGCTCGTCGCCTCAAAACAAGACCATGGGCCAGGCCAACACGACTACCCCGCTTGGCAAAAGAAATGGGCCCGGTTATTTGCAACTCTGGACGCTCGCCTCACAGTTGAAACCGCCTGGGAATGGCCATCCGACAATCAATTTCAGACGGCAGACACACTCGTGTTCTATTTTTGGAATCACGATTGGAGCGTGGCACGTTTTGAGGTGATGGATCGTTTTCAGGCCAGAGGTGGTGGACTCGTATTGCTCCACGCAGCGGTAATTGCGGACAGGGATCCCGAAGCGCTGGCAGAGCGAATAGGCCTTTCCGCACAGCCTGGAAGGACGGGGTATCGCCATATGCCGATCAAACTCCGGTTGCGGCCGAAGGATCATCCGTTGCTGGTTGGACTCCCGGAGTCAATCCCTCTGCTCGACGAGCCGTATTGGCCGCTGGTGGGTGATCCGGGAAAGGTTACTGTACTCGGAAAGGCGGACGTGGATGGAGGGGATCGACCTCTGATTTGGACCTTCGAGCGGGGGCGTGGTCGGGTGTTTGCCAGTATTCCCGGACACTATAATTGGACATTGGACGATTCGATCTGGCGAATTCTATGCCTTCGGGGGATCGCTTGGACAGCTCGGTTGCCGATCGCGATTGCGGAGAGGTTGGCAGTCGAGGAGTAGAGCGCCTTTAGAAGTCCCATTCAATGCCCGCCAGGGCCGTATTGGCACGGTAGCGGTCGAGAGGCACGTTCGAGCGGGCAAAATCATGCAAGCCCCGGACGTACGCTCGGAGCTGCTTCGTAATCTGCCTTTCAATCCGTGCCTCCAATTCGGCCTCTTCACGGGTCCGTGGCACAGGATTGAATGGAGAGACAAGTTGGCGACGGAAGTCATAGGTGGATCCTCTTGCCGAAAGGCGGGCCACCCAATGCGGTGGGCTAAATTTCAGACTGACGGCCGCGCCCAATCGATCGTAGTCGTAATAGCCCGCAGCGTCGTCCGTGCGGTGATTGAAATATCCGCGCAACGTCGTGCTCCACCAGCGGTGGGAATCCCAGGTTTGTCGCCAGACGAGTTCCACCCGTTGGTCATCCGTCTCAAGGTGGGTTCCGGGAAGGCGATTGCCAGCGAGGTCGGTCTTTAACCGACCGTCGTACCAACGGCGATTCTCGCTCAACCCCAGTTCCAAAGTCGTGTTGGTACTGGGCGTCCAGCCCGCTGTCAATCGCGGACCAGCCTCCCAATAGCTGCTGATCGGACTTCGAAAGAACTGGCGCCCTCCCCGCACGGCTGCCTCCAGTAAAACCGACTTTCCGAACCCACGCCGAACTGAGGGAAGCATATTGAAGTAGTTTCCCTGTGTGCGGATGGACCCGAAACCATCTTCTAGATCGCTCGCATCGTATACCTGATCGTTGTAAACGTGCTGAGCGGCGAATGAAAAAGTCCAGGCGTCTCTCCACACCTGCTTCATCGTTGCCTGCGTGATGAAGTACTGATCCTTGGTTGCCGAAGGCTGATTGGAACCGGCGCTTACCGAGGAAAAATAGCGGCGATCGTCTCCCGAAAAAAACAAGTTGAATTCCGGACCTTTGGCCGGAAGGTGGACGACGAAAAGATCTGCACCCACCGCTAGGAATCCGCTGCCGTGTCGAAATGTATCGGACTGCAGGACATTGTCGGCATAGCCGCCTTCCGTGCGTGCCGAAAGAATCATGTCCCAGTCGCGAAACGCGGAGGGCTTGCGGAGTAGTTCGCCGACCGACAACTCGACGGGATTGACGCCGGGTTTAGCGCCGGAGTCGACGGCGCGACAGACCGCCCATGCTTGGCAAAGCAAAACTCCCGTCAGGGCGGAACGGCCGATCCAAGGGGTCCAGGCACGTTCAGCCAGACGGGTGACAGCGATTCTCATTATGGAATGAAAACGGCTGCGAAAAAGTTATTCCGGCTAAGACGCACTTAGGATTTGCTCGATTCTCGGGTGAGTTGATATCGCAGGAAAGCTAAAACGAGAATGGCTGGGCGCATGAGGACCTCCCGATTCACTCCCAGAGGGTTTGCTCTGCATCAGTCGCCTCCCCGGCGACGTCCGCCCCCGGCCCCACCGCCCGCGCCGGCACTGATAGCCTGGCTGTGTTCCTTGAGATCCCGCTTCAGTTCTTCAAGGCGGTCGTGTAACTGCTCCCGGAGCGGGGCGGTCGAGTGGCTAAACTTCTCCTTGTTCGCCTGCAACGCCTCCCGCAGTCGAGCTTTCTCCTCGGCCGAAGCTCCTTTGAGCTTGCGGGTTAGTTCCTTTTGCGTGGCTACGTAATCGTCGCTGGCTGTCCGGAACTCCTTTACGAGGCTGTTCAAAACGACTGGCACACCGACGGCAGTTGAAGCACCGCCAGCCACAAACTTACCGTCCGTCTGCAACCTTATCGAAGAAATCCCCTCTGCCGCGTTCCCGGGAGAAAGTTCAACGGTGCGGTTTACCTTTGTTGTACTGGGAGATTCCGCCAGGTTTACTGTTAAAGGCTGAGGTTTGATCTCTCCTTCGCCCATCTCGGGGATTATGCCCCCACCCCCTGCTCCCTCAACAACGCCACCCGGTTCAACGCTGCCTTGTTTGCCAGGTGTCATCGGGGTCCGCAGGGGCTCAGCAGACCGGATGGCCGCGGCAGAGTTCACCTTCACGGTGGTTTTCGTACCGCTCTTTGTGCCGTTGTCCGCCGCGGAAATCGAACCCGAACCGCCCAATATCGCTGCAAATGCGTAGGCAATCACTGCCGACAGCCGAGTGAAGGAATGAAGCGTCGCAAAAACCGGCCGGGCATTCAGGCCGGTCGTTATTTCGCATTTTGTCATCATTTGCATTTCTGCCTTTCACCAGTACTGGTCCCACCGTTCGTTTACACCGAACCCGTTGAAAACTCACCGTTCAGAACGAGTGCGCCTGAAGTAGCCGTATCGGAGCCGTATCGGAGCCGGTGCCGCAACGGTCCGGAGACCCAATAACTCACTCGCCGAGCGCCCTCCCGCAAGAGGAATGCCATCTGTTTAACAAACAACGCTCCCCACGAAACGCTCGTTTATTGGCATTTCATCATTTCTTTGCCGCGGAAGATGAATGCCTTTGGGGGTATCTCACCAGCGTCAATTGCCTACCTTCAAATCGGCTGTGCGCCATTCCCCACTCCACTCGACACAAAACCTCAACTCAAATTCCAATCGCAAGCTCTCAGTTGAGACACTTTGTCTCACCCGTTCGAGCGATCTAAGAGGGCATGAGCGGTGGGTAACCTTCGAAAATTGATGCCGTCGGCCAATCCTGTCGACAAAGAAATCTTCCTCGCGAATTGAGTGTCAGTCCTTGGCGGAAAATTGGCGGCAGACTCTATTTACAACCAGAGCCTTCTTTGGCAGGATCGCACCCACCAACCTAACCCGACTTAGCGGATTCGCGGCCATGGAATTCGGAAGTCATTGATTTGCAATGGAAGGATTCAAAAGGTCTGCACTACACCGAGGCTGTCGCCTGACTTGAAGTGATGCGCGGTGGCGGCTGTTTGGGTAGGCTTAATCGCAACGCGGACAAGATCCGTTTGGCTTTGCCGTGCAACCTCTCCACCTGATCCAGGAACGCCCACAACGTCGTTTTGTCTGAGGTGTTCCCTTTCATCACCTCGTAGGCGACCGGAAAACCATCGGTCGTCACGACCCGTGCGATCACCACCTGGACACAA
>SIBK01000064.1 GCA_009695205.1 Pedosphaera sp.
TGGACGGATTCGAGTTCTTGGAAACCTTCCGCAAGCTGCCCGGTTGTGCGAAGATCACAGTGGTGGTGATGACCGCGAAAATCCTCACCCCAGAAGATCATCAGCGATTGCGGGGCCAAGTCGCCCAAGTTGTCGCCAAAGCCAATCTCACACCCGAAATGCTCGCCGCCGAGATTCGATCGGCCCTACGGATAAGGGGACAGGTCAATAGCCCGTGAATGTTGTTGATAGAAGGAAAGTAGTCGCGCTGGGAACAGCGCGCTGACTTTTTCCCTGGATGGACTTTCGCAATCGCGCTGTGTCCGTTCTCCGAAAGACGATGGCGCCGTCTCCCGACGGCGACTACGCACGCCCTAACTGTGTCACGGACATGTCACGTCACAACAATGAAGGGGTGTCAAACCCATGTCATTTATAGATCAGATTTCCCCGAGCAAGTGGCGCGTACAATCCGGACTAGCGAATGGACACCCGGATACAGCAGAGTGGACAGAGTTACGTGGGCACTTGCCGTGGCCGAGGTCAACATGAGCTATTTTCCAAAAGTGCGCCGCAGATGCGCGCGGCTTCGCGTGGCGATCACATCGGGACCTTCGTCGAAAATAAATACCTCGACGGAAACAAACCCGTCATAGCCCACCTTACGAAGCGCCGCGCCGATGGGGAGAAAATCGACCTGACCGAAGCCCGGGCCCTTGAGGTTCTTGTCGTTGGCATGGAAATAGAAGAACTCGCCGCGAGATTCGTGAATGATTTGGGGAATCGGCTTCGGCTCCGAGGACATGGCCTTGACGTCCAGCAGTATTTTGAAGGCAGGCGAGGGAAGGCGGTGCGTCAGGGCTATGGCGTCGGAGGCCAGATTGATGAAATTAGTTTCGCTCGGCGCGAGTGGTTCGAAGCAAATCATCTGGCCAAGATCCTCGGCGGCCTTCACGGCATCCTGAATGACTTCCAGGGTGCGAGCGCAGCCTTCCTCGACGGAAACGCCCGGTGCGAGGTGACGCTGCTTGGGAGACCCGAAAATGAGGAATGTTCCTCCGAGATCCTTTGAAAAGCGGACCAACTCTACAAGGTAGGCGGCAGTGCGCCGGCGCACTGCGGCGTCATCGGTCGTGATGTGCAGACCCTCGGTCTGGGCGAGCAGCCAATGAATTCCGGAAATGGCAATACCGGCGGCGGCGGCCTGATCGCGAATCTCCCGTCGCCGGGCCGTGGGAATGTCCGTGACGTAGGGGGTGATCGTGAACGGAGCAATCTCCACCGCGTCGTAGCCGGCGGAACGAGCGTGGCGAAAAATCTCAGGCAACGGCCACCCTTGGTAGATCTCGTTACAGATGGAGAATTGCACGCGAGGAGAATGCCGGAGTCCGGAGATTCCTCCCATCAAAAAGCGGAGAATGCCGCGCGTTGTTCAACTTACCCCGACCGGGCAGTCCCGAAGAGCCGGCGGTCGCTCGGCTCCCTCGGCGACCAATTGTCGCATTTTTGCAAACCACCAGGCGGCGCGGGCGGGCGGACACCGGCGAAAGGTTGGACGCCGACGAGTGGGAACTGTAAGGCCGAAGGTCAATTGATTCGTAGAACGGCTGCTGGATGTCTTCATGAGAGGCAATTTGCCTCGTGGGGTCAGACAACGGCTGTCAGAGGGCTGTTTTTTCGAACAGGTTCGCCGTGGGATTGTTTCGTGACGAGGGACCCCCGACGCTCCGCCCGAGAGCGGATGGAGTCCGGGTGGCCGCCGTCACCTCAAGCCGAGGCATCACTGAGCTGAAATCGTTCCGGATGGCGTGCGCGGCTAACGGCGGTGTCGTAGCTGATCTGTGCTTGCGAGTAAAGATCGTGCAAGCAATTATCCATCAGCACCATTCCATCGCGCTGATTGGTCTGCATGACGTTGTAGAGGTGGTGCAGCTCGTTCTGCCGGATCACGGTGCGAATCGCGTGATTGGCGACCAGGAGTTCGTAACCCAGCACGCGTCGCAGCCGATCCACCGACGGAAGCAGGTCTTGGGCAATAATACCTTGGAGCGAACTGGCCAGTTGCAGGATAACCTGCCGTTGCGCGGCCCCTTCAAAGACTCCGATAATCCGCTCGAGCGCATGGCTGACCCCCGGAGAATGCATCGTGGCCAAAACGAGATGCCCTGTTTCCGCCGCGGTGAGAGCGGTTGCAATGGCTTCATGGTCGCGTATTTCTCCGACCACAATGACGTCGGGATCCTGTCGCAGGGCATGAATGAGTGCGCGGTTGAATGAGCGGACATCCGTCAATACTTCCTGCTGAACGATGATCGCCCGGCGGTTTTCGTGAACGAATTCAATAGGATCTTCGAGGGTGAGAATCTTGCAGCGGCGCTCGCTGTTGATGAGGTCGACCAGGTAATTGAGCGTGGTGGTCTTGCCGGCCCCGGTGGCCCCGACGATCAGCACGAGGCCATTGGGGCGACGGACCAGGTCATCCAGTGTTGCGGGTAGTCCTAGATTCTGCCGGGTAGAAATGGATTCGCCACAGAACCGGAAGCACATTTCTGCTGCGCCGTTCCGGCGGTATAACGTGACACGGATTCGACCCACCCGAGGGTGTTTGACGGAAAGGCACAACTCCCAGTCCTGTTCGAATTTCAGCCTTTGGGCATCCGTGATTAGCGAGTACGCCATCGCCGTCACTTGCTCGGCGGAGAAGGAGTCTTCATCGGCGAGTATGATCTCTCCTGTGACACGGAACGCGGCGGGAACTCCGGCCACGATGTGCAGGTCCGATGCCTGCATCTCTACGGCACCAAGAAACAGGCGGTCTAACTGCGGGTGAATCACGGGAGTGATCATGCCCCCTCATCGGCGCGATGTCAGTCGCCAAATGCTCGTCAGGGCGTCGCGATTTTCCAAAGATGACCTGCCGTTCGGATGAACAAGTTGCCGTCGGTCGCCGCGTAGCTGCTCAGACTGCGTTCGTCGAGCTCGTTTCGAGCGAGAAGCTCGTAAGTTTTGCCAGGCTTGAGAACAAACCCGGTGCCGGATTCATTCTGAAAATAAATCCGGCCATCTCCGTACAGGGGAGAGGCGGAAAAATCCCCCCCCAACCGCTCGGTCCAAAACACAGTTCCCGTCCGCGCGTCAACACACGTGGCAATGCCAGCGTCGGAGACAAAATAGAGTTCATCATTCACCACGAGCATGGACGGCGTGTTCGGAGCCCCTTTTGCGGTGTTCCAGACAATCTGGGAATCGGTGCAATCTCCCGAGGCCCCGGCCGCGCGGATCGCCAGCACACTGGGCCGATCATAACCGGTTCCGATAAATAGCAGCCCGAACGCAAATACGGGACGTGGAATCACCGAGTACCCTTCCCCGTAACGAACCCGCCATAACTCTTTGCCGGTCGCGGGGTCGTATCCACCGACAAACCCGCTGCCGGGGCTGATCACTTGCGTACGTCCGTCGATCTCGATGGGTTGCGGCGTGCCGAAGGAAAACATCTTCTTAGCGACCGTCTGCCTCGGAGTTTTCCATTGTTGTTTCCCGCTAGTCGCGTCTAGGGCTACGACGGCGGGGTCGCTGCCGCCATCGACGTTGAATATGAGTGAGTTTCCGATGCGAATCGGCGAACCACCGTTGCCATGCACCGGCTCATAACGAAGGGAAGTGTTGGTCCAGACGATCCCGCCTTTGGAATTCAGGCAAGCCGTCCCCTGGTGACCGAAGTGGACGAAGACGCGATCGCCGTCGATCACGGGCGTGGGGCTGGCGTGGCTATTCTTATCATGGATACGGGGTGCCCGACCGGTCAGTTCACGAAAAACCTCTAGGTTCCATAATACGCGGCCGTCCTGGGTCGCGAGACAAAGCGCGCGAAGGGAAAGGTCCGCACTGCCGTCAATCGGGGTCGCTGTGGTTAGATAAATACGATCCTTAGAGAGCACGGGTGAGGACCAGCCGCCGCCGGGAATTGCGATCTTCCAGGTGACGTTTTTTGTGCTACTCCACGACAGGGGTAAATGGCCGGCACTAGAATGTCCGTCGCCACGCGGGCCTCGGAATTGAGGCCAGTCCTGTGCATCGAGAGCCGCCGAGGCTGTAGCAAGCGCCAGAATGAGAGTGAGTGTTTGAGATCGCTGTTTCATTAGGATATTGGGTATAGCAGACAACGGTAGGGAGGCGGTGCAACCTTCTTTTGCGCGGCGGTTGCCGTTGGGGTTCGAGATTGACTGGCAGTCGGCGACATGACGGGCGGAAAACCCGCGTTGCCTACCTCGGTCCCCATGTCGTGTTTTTCAGGAAAGCAACCAGGTCGGACAATTCCTGCCGGGAGAGCTGTTGTTCGAGGCCGGCGGGCATGATGCTCACAGTGCCCGGGCGCAGTTCCGAAATTTCAGCGCGGGCGATTTCCTGTTCCGCGTTGGGTCCGGTGACGAGTTGGATGCCACGATCATCTTCCCTCTTAACGATTCCGTTCACGAGGTCGCCGGAGCGGGTGGTGACAACGATGGATTCATAACTCCGCACGAAACTCAGGCTCGGATAGAGAATGCTTTCCAGAAGGTCCCGTTGGGTGCGGACCTCTCCGATGCGAGTGAGGTCAGGCCCCACGTTTCCGCCGAGATAGCCCATGCGATGGCAGGTGGAACATGCCACCTTGGGGTCATTGAAAAGCGACTGCCCGCGGCGAACGTCTCCGCGAGGAAGGGCTGACGCAATTTCTTCCAAATGTGCCTTCTCGTGAGCGGCCTCGACATTGATGCGGGCCAGCAAACTGGCACCCACGGCAGCAACAGGAGCCGGATACTTTCCCAGCCAACCTTGGAACTGATCGGGTCTTAGTCCGGCAGATGCCTTGGATTCCTGAAGGGCGGAAATTGCTTTCAATCCGACAGCCTCGTCTGGAGGCGCGCTCAATGCGTCGAGCAGCTTCGGCAACTCCAGCGGGCCGGCAGTCTTGATCACGTCCACCAATGCAAGCCGTTGATCGAGGTCCAACCGTGCGCGTGCGAGATTTCCGATAACGGCGCTTCGCACAAGGGGCGGTTGCGCGGGATCGAGCCGGGACTTTAACCAACCGAACAGAGGAGACGGCAGCCGCGTTCCGGCGGGGATGGCCGAGGCCGCGTCGAGTCGGAACGCGTCCGGTTTCGATTCATCTCCGGCGGCTTCGACCAATCTTTGGGTGACTTCGCTGATGCCGTTGGTGCGACCCGTCACGAAGGTCTTCAAGGCTCCGACGGCCGCCCGTGCCACTTCCGGGGAGGAATGAATCAAGTGAGCCAATGCGGGATCTTTCCATCCGGGACGAAAATCTGCGGGCCGCGTTTTAGCCATCGCGCTCAGCACCACAGAGCGGGCTTCCGCTCCTGATTCTGGCCGCGTCAGGAACTCACCCAGGAGAGATTGAACTTCGGGAGCAATCGAAAAGCGGGAGAGAAGGTCCGTCAGCTTTTCGGGCGTAGGCTGCCAACCCGAGCCGTGGGTACGGTCCCGGATCTGCCGTAGCTTTTGATTCACAGAACCTTCCCCGGGCAGGCCCATTAACCGCTCGCGCAACCAGCCGGCGAGTGGTAAGCCCCAATCCGAATGCCGTTGAACAATCCACCACGCCGTATCTCGCAACACGGCGTTTGTCGCCGTTAGATACGGCAGCAGCTCGTCCGGCTTCAGCGGATCGTGATCCATCTGATCGAGAGCAATGAGACCGGCCCGGCGAATGTATGGAATGGACCCGGGAAGGAAGGTGGAGGTGGAGATTCCGTTCCGAAAAGCGATTATATTCGGAGCAGGCGAAGCGTCAACGCTCAGGAGATTGGAGCGAATGAATTCGGGCTGATTTAATTCAATGAGGGCATATATGATCGAATGCTCCGCAATTCGGTCGCGGAATGATCGGTCGCGGAACGATAGATCGGCCATCAGGTGGATCACTTCATTGCTCTGGCCGGTGCGTCCGAACCATTCCGCCAGCAGTCGTGGTGATCCAGACCCCAATCCATTGCCCTTTACGCCGAATGTTTGAAGGAAGCGGCTATCTTCACCGATCGGGGTTCTCCACAGTGAAAGAGACTTAACGGCCGACTTCCTTGCTGAGGAGTCAGTCGGATCCTGCTTGGCAGCTTCAAGCGTCAGTTGCCGCGCTCGATTGCCGGGAATTTGGTTCAAGGCCCATACCATCTTGGACGCTAGCCTCGGTGTGACGCGATTGGGGCTACCCTTGGCAAGATATGCGGAGATGGCCGCCACGGCTTGATCTCCCATCCCGCCCATGGCCGCACACGCGCGGTTTCGGACCGCGGGCCGATCGTCATCCAACAGATCGAGGAGTTCCTTCGGCCGAGCCCGGGCCCAGTCAATCTGAAGACCGCGCGGATCCGTGGGTCGAATGACGACGGATCGCCGCATACGATAGATCGCCCCCAACACATCCGCCTTGGCTAACTGGGAGCTCGGACAACACATTTTATACCAACCGCCCGTGTCCACCACAAGCAGGGAACCGTCGGCGTCCTCCAGCACATCCGTGGGATGAAAGTCCGGGTTGTCACTCACGACGAAATCATCGGAGGAAGCCACCAGCCCCGCTGCGTTGGGTCGGACGACATGGCGGGTCACTTTATGCAGGTTGAAGAGGGACGCGAAAAAATTGTCCACATACTCGGGTCCCAGGCCTCCACCTTCGAACCGGCATAATCCGCTGGGCGCTCCCGCGCCAAACTGCACCAACGGCTCGAGAAGCTCTCCAGTCCGCTTTACCCGACGATCGTCGATGGCATCCTGCTGTTTGCCAAAAACACCTCCGTACACCGCGTGGCAAAGGCCGTCCCGCCGGCCCGGTTGGGTGAAATCGACGAACGTCGTTGTGAAGAGGGCTTCGCCCTCCGGGGTAAACGCCACTTCTACGGGATTGTCCATGCCCCCAGACATGACGACTTCCAGTTCGGAGCCGTCGGGTTTAGCCCGAAATATATGCGCCGCCCGATCTTGTATCGGTCGGCCGCGGCCATCCTTCAGATCCAATTGTGCAAAAGCACCCTTCGTCCAATAGATGCGCCCGTCGGGGCCTAAATAAGGCCCGTGTACATCGTTTGCGCAACCCGTGAGAACGCCCCCCTTGTACCACTCCATACGAACATCGCAGATACCGTCGCCGTTAGTATCCGTCAGTTTCCAAATGCTCGGAGGCACAGCCACGTAAACAGAGCCCTCGAACCAGAGGCAACCTTCAGGAAAGGCGAGCTTGTCGGCGAAGACCGTCGACCGGTCAAACGTACCATCCCCGTTGGTGTCTTCGAGACATACGATGCGGTGGGTCGGGTTGAGCAATTGCTTGTCCTGTTTGTCATTGGTGCCTGAGGAATCGGTGACGTAGAGGCGTCCCCGTGCATCGAAACTAGCGCTGATAGGCCTTTGGACCAGATCCGGCGACGAGACCCGCTCAAGGGTGAAGCCGTCCGGGACAACAAACGAGTGTTCGCCGATTCGGTTGGTCGCGGCGCTTGCGGCGAACGGGGCCAGGGCGATGGCAGGGAGAAGCAGCGACCAGAGTTTCACACTGGGATTAAGCGCCTGGAATGACCCTTTTCTGCAAGCAAATCCTGGCTAAGCCCGCACGCGTCTCAGGAATTCTCGCGCCCGATCGGTCTTGGCCGCCGTGAACATCTCGTCGGGCGGCCCCGATTCCGCCACCAAACCATCGCAAAGAAACAGCACGCGATCCGCCAGGCGCCGGGCGAGCTCCATGTCGTGCGTAACAACAACCATAGTCATGCCTTCGTCGCCGAGCCGGACCAAAACATCACGCACTTCCTCCCGAAGCTCGGGATCGAGCGCGCTGGTTGGCTCGTCCAGGAGCAGGATCTCCGGCCGCATGGCCAGGGCGCGCGCAATGGCGACTCGCTGTTGTTGTCCCCCGCTCAGTTGGGAAGGCCGAAAGTGTGCCCGGTCGGTGAGTCCGACCTTCGCAAGGAGTTCGCGGCCCAGAGCGGTCGCTTCCGGCAACGGGGTTCCGAGCACCTGCAACGGTCCCTCCATTACATTTTCAAGCGCCGTCCGATGAGGAAACAAATGGAACTGCTGGAACACCATCCCCGCAGTCTGCCGCAATTGCTGGAGCGAGCGCCCGTGGAGCGTCTCTCCGGCGGTCAAAGTCAGGCTGCTAATTCGCACGGTACCGGCATCATGCGTTTCCAGTTGATTCAAGCAGCGTAGGAAAGTGCTTTTTCCGCACCCGCTTGGACCGATCAGTGCAACGCACTCGCCCCGGACCTGCGTGAGATCAATGCCGCGCAACACACGGGTCGACCCGAATTGTTTCTTTAAACCGCGGATTTCAACGAGTGGGGAGGTGGACATTAGCGTAGTCTCCGTTCCAGGATGGCCACACCGAGCGAGGCGGCGTAGCTCAGGATAAAATAAATCGCAGCAGTCATCAGCCCGACGCCAATATAATCACCGGTATCAAGTCCCCGAATCTGGTATTCCTTGGTCAGTTCGAGCAGGCCGATGACGGATACGATGGAGGAGTCTTTAAACATGGCGATGAAGTCGTTGGTAACACTCGGAAGACTGATCCGGAGCGCCTGAGGCAGGATCACGCGCCGGATCGCCCTGGCCCGTGTCATGCCCAGGGCGAGCGCCGCTTCCGTCTGACCGCGAGGCACCGCCTCCAGGCCAGCCCGGTAGTTCTCCGCCTCGGTTGCGGCGTAGTTCAGACCCAATGCGAGAACGGCGGCGAAGCCAGCGGACAAGTTCCATCCAAACTGCTGCGCTAATCCAAAATAAATGAAATAAAGCTGCAGCAACAGCGGGGTCCCTCGAAACACCTCGATGTAAGCGATGGCTGCCCACCGAAGAGGCTTCGGTGCATACTGTCGAACCAGTGCGAGCAAGCCACCCCACGCGACCGCGAGGGTCATCCCGGCGCATGTGACCCAAACAGTGGTCACCGCCGCCCTGAGGAGAATCGGAAGATACGTACGCCACTCACGCAATGCTGACCGGCGAACCCGAGATGTGGGGGGCAACTCTGAGGAAGCGGGCTTCCAAGCGGGCAAAGCGGCTTGTTCCGCGTTCCACAGTCCATACCGCCTATAGACTTGTTCCAGGGTACCGTCCAGCAACAAGGCTTCGATCGCGGCATTGATCCGGTTGAGAAGATTGGTATCACCCGCGCGAAGTCCGACAGCGTAATGGCCGAATTCGAAGGGAGGACCTGCTACGCGGAGTTTGGCGTTGCCGGCTAAATTCACCTGAGCGATCGGTGTGTCCGTAAGCACCGCATCCAGACGGCCGAGCTCCAGGTCTCGAAAATAGTTCACGTTATCGTCGTAGACCCGGACTTGAAGGCCCGGCTGGGCGCTCGCCAGGCGGAAGGAGGAAGAGCCGGAAAGGACACCCACCGAGCCGCTGCCAAGGTCTGCTAAATGCAATGGCTGGATATGATCGGCCCGGGTAACCAGTTGCTGGCCGAAGGCAAAATACGGCCGTGACATGACCATTTTGGCGAGATTTTCCGCCGACCGTTCCAGGCCGGCAATGATGACGTCATAGTTGCCACCCTGCTGAAGTCCGGGGATCAGATTGTTCCAACCGAACTGGACGAACTGGGATTTGACACCGAGTCGGCTGCAGAGCGCCTCAGCAAAATCGACTTCAAAACCAATCAGGCGGTCCGGGTCATTGGGAGGATGATAAACGTACGGAGCGCCTCCTTCGGCGTCGCCCCCCCAGCGGAGGGTGCCGCGTAGTTGAATATCGGCCGAGGTATCCGCGCGGGCAGCGACGAGACTGAGCAGGTAGAGCAACAGCACCCGCAGGGACGGCACGGTGCAGAATTGACCACAGGCGCCGAAGCGTTTCAGAATTCTGAACCTGCTGCCTGGGCATGCGGGATAAAAAGGTTCCACAGGGCGCGATAAGGGGTTGTGTGGAGAAAAGAACAAGTGGAAAAACGAACGCGATAAAGTAACAAACAGTGAATGCACCGGTTACTCTGTCCGGAAGACTGGACCCCACATCTGCTCCAGGAGTTAGAACGGTCCTTTCCCGGGACAGCGCACACGATGATTCGACCGGGGCGGGTTGAGACGGCCGTGCCATGCCGACCAGACGATCCCCTTCCGCCTCTGGTTTTTGCGCGCCAGATGCTGCCGGCTCCGCATTTCTTCGAGTTTCCCTCCATCCGCCTGGGCGCCGAACGCCTCGCCGGACTTCTGGCGGAAGTTCTTCCCGAAGGCCACCCGTGGCAGTTGCATGTGGAATCGGACTACGGGAGTGGCAGGGCAGGGCAACATCGCTGCCAGTTGATTCGAGAGGCATTGGACGAGCGATTGACGCGGACGCGACGGCATCTTCTGCGCCATCGGCGTAAGGAAGCTGCTCCATTCACCCCGGAGGATTCGCTGGTACAAGTGTTGCTCGATGCGCCGGATCAGGGCTGGGTTTCCGTTGCATTGGCACCACTGCCCTACGTGCAGCGATGTGTGATCTCCCCATTTCCCCTGGGCGAAATCGAACCCGCTTCCGACAAGACCGCACCCAGTCGAGCCTTTGCCAAACTGATCGAAGCAGAGTGTCGCCTGGGACGAAAAATTGCGGCGGGCGAAACGTGTGTCGACTTAGGGGCCTGTCCGGGGAGCTGGACCTACGTCGCCGTGAAACGGGGGGCGACCGTAATTGCGGTGGATCGTTCGCCGTTGCGCGCCGATCTCTGGTGTGAGCCGCGCGTGACGTTTCATTCCGGTGACGCGTTTTCCTTTATTCCTGACCGACGGGTGGATTGGCTGTTGTGCGACGTGATTGCGGCACCTGAACGGAGTATGAAACTGCTGCTCGACTGGGCAGTTGAGCGCCGTATGCGGCACTTCGTGGTCACGATAAAATTTAGAGGAGATGCAGCGTACCCGCAGTTGGATTTCCTTAAGCAACGGTTGCTGCCAGTGTGTACAGACTTTTTCCTGAGTCGCCTGAATGCCAACAAGAACGAAGCCTGTGCGTTCGGAACCTTGCGGTAGGAGCTCCTGGAATTATTAGGAAGAATGGGAGTGGGGTGACCGACGGGACTCGAACCCGCAACATCCAGAACCACAATCTGGGGCTCTACCATTGAGCTACGGCCACCACTTACAGAGACGAACGTAGGAATGCCTGACCGGAGCGTCAAGCGTAGCCGCGACCCGTACAACGATTGTGATTTGTTGAGAAATGAGAAAAACTGCCGCTTTTACCCTAACTCTCCCGGCAGCTGCCCAGTACTCACAACTTTTTCAGGGTCGCCAACGGAAATTGTTCTTGCGGGTATCCCTCGGATTGGGGGGCTGGGGGGTGGTGGATTTTTCGCCGCTCGCATGGCCATGAACTCGCGCAGTCCGGAGCTATTTCTCACCCGCCCACTGGGTCGCATTTAACAGGATTTGGCGGTACGCCGGGTGGTTGTGCGCCTGGCCATCATGCCCCAGGGTCAGGCCCACGATCCTGGATTTTGGATGCTGCACGACGAAGACGATCGGAAAGGTGCGGTCTTTGATCTTCGAATGCGCGGTCGCCAGGACCCGGATGGGCGTCCCCTGCGAGTCGGGTTCGAAGTAATACAGCTCGTCGCTGAGGGAGAATCGGGCCTGCACCCCTTTCATCAACGGGTGGCCTGGATCGGTGACGGTCACTTCAAATTCCCCGTATCGGTCGTGTCCACGGGAACCCCCGCCGCAGAGCACGCGATTGTATTCTGGCCATTCTTTGTCCCAGTTATGCCAAAGCGCGGGATGCACCAACAAGAGACCCTTACCCCTATTCACGTGGGCAAATACGGCGTCGCGACTCTCCGTGTCGGCAAACGCCTTGTTGTTGCTCAGGTAGAGGATGTCGGCGAATTGAATCGCTCCCGCGAGGCCAGGATTGGGTTCGGAGTAAACCGCACGGTAACCCGCCGCATTGAGTGTGCTGACTTCGGCGATATTGAACCAACGCTCGAAGTCATGGGAGGACCCACCACCCACGATCAAAGTCCGTAAACCGTTGCCAGGAGGAAAAATCACGGGCGGCGGATTCACCGCCGCCTTCGAAACCGCCCCACCATCGGTGCCTCCACCGCTCGCTCCCACCCCAGCCACTTCCACCGTGATGCCAAACACGGTCGGCGCCACATCGTTGTCGTAACTTTCCAGCACCAGTTTCTCGATCACGGTCGCCTTGGTGACGTTGCGGCTGAACCAGCGGATCTGCCCTCGGCCGGTTGTCCAATTGAGATTCTTTGAGCCCGGCACGTCATGACGTCCGTTGTAGTCGGCAATTTCGACTCCATTCTTGAATACCATTTCCTGGGTGGATCCGTCGACAAACTGGATGGAAACCTTCATCACATTGAGATCCTTGTCGCTCACGGCTGGAAAGCCCCAACCCGCCACGCCGCCGAGGAAATGGAGTCGGGCCGCAGCCACCCCAACCTTGACCTCCACCCGCCTCGGCAGGGTCTTCCGCGACCATGAATCCTCAGCGCCTCCCTTAAGAACCACCACGTTGGCCGCCACTTTTTCAGGACTCACAACTTCAAACGGCACCTCTTCCGCACGCCAAAGGCCATATCGGCGGAACCGCACGGTCTCGCCGACGTTCTCCGGAGAATTATACAGACCTCTGCTGTTATTCGCGGTGAATGCGCCGCCCAAATCAAGAATGCGGAATCGAAGTTCATCGGCACAGACGTAGGCCAACATGTCTCGAAGATTTTCGGCGCCCAACTGCTCGAAGCCTTCAGGCATCAAGGAACGGCCCGTGGAATTGCGGCTCTTAATGTCGGCCGTACGGATCGTGTGATCCGTCGTCGCGTCCCGCAGGACCACCTCGCTGGCATTCTCCCGGTCGATGATTCCATCGAAGGTGTCGCCGGCCCGGGTCTCAACAATCACGCTGATAAAGTTCGGCTCGACCAAGCGATTGGGGTCGATGATATGCACCAATAGATCGGCCGCTCCGTGCGCTCCCATCCCGGTCAATGCCGGGGCAAGATTTCGACCTTCATTCTTGAAGATATGACAAGCCGCACAGTTGGCAGTATACACTTTCTTGCCGTTTTCGATGTTGCCCGCCTTCTCAACCTCGGGCCGCAAGCGCGCGATAAGACTGTCCTTTTCCTTCTGCTCAGGACCGGCCAACGAATCGATAACCGCGTTGGCTCTGCGGGCAATTGCCGGGTCGCCGTGAGTTCGAATCCGGTGAACGCGGGCGGGTCCCAAAGTCCGGATATTGATGCTCTTGTCGGCTAAACGGTCGAGGAAACGGCTCGCAGAACCCTCTCGCTTGAGAATGTGACCGAAGGCCGGTTCCACGAGGTTATTGCCGAGGCGGGGGAACGCATCCACTAACGCAAGCCCTCCCTCAGGAGTCGCACCGAGTGCATCCACGATTCGACGCTGCAGCGCGGGACTCGACTGAGGGGCTCCCAAAATCGCCGCGACGGACGGAACAATGCCGGCATCCAGAGCTCGAATCCCGACAAGATTGGAAGCGACCTGACCCCGGATCTCGTCCGATAGCTCGGTGTTGCCTAACGCCGCCGTGGCCTTGGTCACCGCTGGCTTCATTTCGGTTGCCAGACTGGCACCCACGTTCCATCGGGGAATGAACGGGAGAACCGATCCCGCTGTGCGATCCGATGCAAGCAACGCTTTCAGCGCCCCGAGCAGGGCATCGTTCACCTCGGGACGCCGATCCGCAGCCAACCCGGCATTCATAGATTCCAACACGGCCGCCTTCAGCGAATCCGTCGACGCCGGCTGTTTGGCAATCATCTGGATAATGTCCGCCGCCAACCGTGCGTCGCCTTTGTTCGCCGCGATGCGCGCGATGTGTGGGACAAAGTCGACAACTTCCACGGAATTCCGATATTCGAATGCCGCCTCCAAGTAGGCGAGCGGCGCCGAGGCCGAAGCACCCACGGCCGCGGATTGCAGCCATTTATCCTTCAGGGTGGGCCAACTCTGGACGACCGCTAACACCAACGCCGGCGAGGGTGGCATCGATCCCGCGGCCATTAATGCCTGGATCCGAACGCGTTCATCCGAATCCTTCAAGCGCTCCACCAAAGCCCGCGTTGTGGCCTCCATCGAATTTCCTTCCTGCACCCGGTGCTTGACTCCCGGTTGCTCCACCAACGCGGCAGCAACGCGCACCGCATTTTTTCGAACCACCGCGCTACGGTCCGAAAACACCGTGCGCAGGACCCCTTCGTTCCATCCCACCGTGTGCGTGCGTGCGAGCGAAGCATACAGCCAAAGAGCCTGCACCCGGGCAAATGGCGATGCCTCACCCTCCTCGATGAGACGTCCCAACTCAGGCTGAAGTTCGTTCAAGCCCTCCGGATTCTCCGTCAGCAGTCGATTGGCTGTCGTGCGAACCCAGCCGTTTGGATGGCGCAACATCTCCAGCAACTGGCGCGGAGTACCCTTGTCTAAATTGAATGGCGGCAAGGTGTGCGCCTCTTTGTGCTGAATCCGATATACGCGCGTGAAGTAGTGATCGCGGTCCGGACGGGCGGCGGCATTCCGCGCTCCGTGAGCAGGGCCGCGGGTATCGTTGTGAACTCCAATTTGATTGTAAAAATCAACAACGTACATCGCTCCATCTGGACCCACGCGCGAATGAATCGGGCGGAACCAATAGTCGTTGCTGGTTAGAAATTCAGTCTCTTTGCGGCCATCCTCTTTGTGCCCCTGATACGTCGGACCCTTCGGGTCCAGGAATTGGTGATGAAACAGATGCATCGTTGCTTCGCTCATGAAAAAGGACAGGCGGTCGTTCGGAGCCCATTTCGCTGGCCACGCGCCGCCGTCATAAACACACGCACCCGCAGCCGCGGTCCACGCATTCACCCAGTCAATCTGCGCGTAGGGCTGTCGTTTCTCCTGAAACGGCGGGTATATTTTGTTCTCTTCAATGACGTTTAAATACGCCTTCATGCCCGGGACACTCCCCCGGGCAAGGATCATCTCCGGAATCACCACATGGCAGATTGGCTCTCCACACGTTGCGGTGGTGTAGACAATTTCCCCATCCGGCGTGATTTCGCAGCCCCAGGTGTTACATCCCCCGGCTGCCATCTGCTCCAGCGCGGATCCGTCCGGACGAAACCGATAGATGCCTGCCGCAATTTCACCGAATGCCTTTCCGGTCTTCGGCGAGGACACGTTGCCCCGCGTGTACCCCACCGAACCGTAGACCCACCCGTCCGGACCCCACCGGAGATTGCTGATCACCGCATGTGTGTCGAAAGTGCCCCACCCAGTGTATAGTACTTCGGTGGTGTCCGCCTTGCCATCGCCATTGGTGTCGCGAATCCACAGGATATCCGGCGCCTGCGACACGATCACGCCATCCCGATAAAACACGAGCGAGGTCGGTAATTCCAAGCCGTCCGCAAACACTGTTTTGCGATCCATCACGCCATCGCCATTCGTATCCTCCAGGATCGAAATGCGGTCTTTCGGACGCCGGTTCACCTTGGCGCCGACCGGGTACTTCTCAGGCTCCAAGGGCTGCCACGGCTTGATCTTCGCGTCGTTCTTGTGAACGTCACGGGCACCGGGGTATTCGGGTGTCTCGACCACCCACATGCGCCCGCGCGGATCCCAGTCGAGGGACATAATTTTCTCGGCGACGTTTTCGTCCGCTGCGAGCGTGACGTTGAATTCTGGATGTAAATTCATCCGTGTCACCGCAGAGGCCGCCGGGGTCGGGCCGCCGGCGGGATACCGAAGCGAATTCAGCTCATCGGGTCGGCAGAATTCGTCGACATTGCTTCGTTTGCCAGCCCAGGCGATGCCACGCAGGAGGATGGCCCGGTAGTGTGGGGTTTCGAACGAGGCAAACTCGTGGCCGGGAATGCTGACAAAGGCTCGGTACGGTACCGTGCCTCCTGCCCAGGTCTTCTCGTACGTCCACAGTTGCGGCCAAATGTTGAACACATCAACGAAGCTAGTAGCCAGCACTTGGATGTCCGGCGCCATGTCGAGCTGATTGTACACTTCGTCTTTCCAATCGAAATTCGAAAGGCCGCGCGTAATCGGATGTTCCTGCTCCGTGAAGTACACACCGACCTCTCCCTCATGCCAACGCGTCGCCTCCTTGTTGGGAGCATCCTTCTTCCAGATCCAGGCACCGCCCACGACCTGTTTACACCAGGCGTGCTGATCACCACTCACAATGCCATCGTGCAACACCATCACTCCGCCACCGCGCTGGAGGTATTTCTCAAAATTCGTTCGCTGCTCCCCCACGATTCGCATGCCGTCGGCCGCGAAGATAACGATCACATCCGTCTTCTCCAACTGCACCACCGTGGGGAACTCCATTGCACCGTCAACTGTCATGCCCCGTTCCTGGAGCAGCTTGGTGTATTCGCCGAGAAACCGCGGATGATCATGCTGACCGGGACCGTGAGTCTTGATCCCGGCTCGAATGAATATTCGCAGCGGATCACCCTGCAACGAAATGGTGGCGAAGAGGACCACCGCGAAAGCAGCGGTGACACGAAGGCATAAACTCATAAGACAAGCGGAACGGCGACTGGGGCCGAGCGTACCGCTGAAATAAATACTGCCAAACAAAAAGGCAGCTGCTCTCAATTCTTGGCCCGATCCCCCACTCTCCGTTCATTTCTTCTCTTTATGCGCATTATGGCAGGCTGCACACGCCTTGGTCATGCTCGCGAATGAGAGTTTCGCGGCGCTGAGATCTTTGCTCTCAATCGCGGCGAGGACATCCGCGCTGCCTTTCCGCAGTGTCTTCGAGGCGGCTTCAGCCCAGACGCCATCCGGGCATCGGCCATCGTCCATCAGCAAATAGCTGCCCTCATTCAATACTGCGGCATGAACTCCCTATGCATCCCACGACTTGTCGTCGCTGGGACCCGCGTCGAGACCCTTCTTCAAGGCATCGCAATTCGGCTTCATCACCCCTTTCATCCTCTGGGCCGTTTTCATCGGGCGACTCTTGCCCTTCTTCACTTGAACGTTCAAAGCTCCGACGGTTGCCAGGGTGAGGGTCGCCACACAGAATATGGCGGTAATCCGAGACTGCTTTAAAAAGTGCATGCTGTTCCTTTGTTGAATTTTTGTTCGGTGATTTGTCGCGTGCCGTTTCTGAATTTCCGGACAAAAACGCGCTACACAATTTTTGCTGAACATGCCTCTTTTTTTGCCATGCAACGGCAAAATGGACCTCTTCACCACCACGTAAAATTCATGTCAGGCGCCTTGGACCAAAACGCGGAGTCGGAGACGCTCGTGGAGGCCGGGAAACTGGAATTCGCCACATGGCCGTCTCCGAACAGCATGACATCAACGCGTTTGCCTTTAAAGTTGTGCCAGATATTCTGCCGATCCGTGGTATTTCGATTGGAATGCCAGACCCAGTCGCCCTGGATGATCTTGGTGGTGGACCGCAAGGCGACCTCGTCTTCCTTGATGGGAGTACCCGTTGGCACGTCGGTGACCTTTTTGGTCCGCGAATAATCGATCGTCCACACGCCGAGATAGCTGTTCCCCCAACCCTCCCACGCCGAAACATATTTCTGGCCAAAGGCCTCATTCGCCAGCGAGTCGCCGTGGTCGGCCGGGCAATGAAAAACGGCTGTCGATCCTGTGTACCGATTGAGCGGTCGATTTGTTTCCGGAGTCCGAGGACCGTAGCCCTCGATGTTGGGATAATTGGTCGCCCGTTTCCCGCCGAAATCCGCCCAACCCGTGTGGACGGGGTAGCTCCCGCGGCTGTCGTCAACGTACATCTTGTAAGCGAGACCGATCTGCTTTTGGTTGTTTACGCACGACGTTCTCACTGCCTGCGACTTGGCGCGGGACAACGCCGGAAGGAGCATCCCCGCCAGAATGGCGATGATGGCAATGACCACCAGCAGTTCAATCAGGGTAAAGGCCCGACCCCCATTCGCGGATGAAAAACTCGAACCCATCGGCCCGCCCCTGAATGAATATCGACGGGATTCTGACCTCGGCCGGGACCCAGGGAGGGGGAGGATGAAGCAATTGTGATTCTTCAATTGACAGAGAGCCGAAGGACTGGCGGACGCGCAACCGAGCTGCGACGTCCGCCAGCTGTATGAAACACGAACCTACAGATGCTACCACTGCGGTGTACGGAGCACAAGTTGCAATTATTTCGGGTTGCAAGTATTTTTGCGCATCGACTTGTCCTTCCATGGGTACCCCTTAAATTCTCCCAGTTTCTTGACTCGTGAAAATGATAGGGCTCGTCGGACGACCGCCTCAAGAATGCATTCCTTCGGTTGACTTCGTTGGGGGGTCCGACAGATTTTCCGACCGAAGATTGCTCGTAGACCTGAAATAGCGGGACTATGGGCGTCCGGGGTTTCCCGATGACTGCATGCGACAGAAATTGCTCCAAGCCGGTTACGCACTGACTCAATTGTCAGCGCGGATTTTTTCCCGGGATCGGGTCGCCCAGCCGGGCGCGCCGGCGAGTGTGATTTTATTCGGACAGGAGAAAACAGGGAAACCCTCGGGTGGCAGAGGTTCGCCGGCGGAAAAGGCCACGGACAATCCTTCGACAGTAAATCGCGCAATTCCCGCCGAGATTCTGAAGAAAATCCGGCAGATCGAAATCCGCACTCGCCGACTCGTGAGTGAAACCCTCGCCGGCCAATACCACAGTGCCTTCCGAGGTACCGGCATGGATTTCGACGAAGTCCGCGAGTACCAGCCGGGCGATGAGGTTCGCACGATCGATTGGAACGTCACGGCACGGATGAATCATCCGTTCGTAAAGAAGTTTCGGGAGGAACGAGAGCTCACGGTGATGCTCGTAGTGGATTTGAGCGGATCCGGGCTGTTTGGATCGGTCATTCAATCAAAGCGGGAACTGGCGGCCGAGATCGCCTCGGTCCTAGCCTTCTCCGCGGTCCGGAACCAAGACAAGGTCGGACTTCTGCTGTTCACGGACGTCGTGGAGCATTTCCTCCCACCCAAGAAGGGACGCCGCCATGTGCTACGTGTCATCCGTGACATCCTCTTTCACGAGCCAACACGGCGCGGCACCAACCTGAATGGAGCCTTGGAATTCGTAAATCGCGTGCTACCCCACCGCTCCGTGGTGATCGTTCTTTCCGATTTTCTAGGCGAAACTCATACCAACCGCGCGGAAATGCAGCGGCATCTGCGACGCAAGGTGCTCTTTTCGGAGACGCTTGGCAAAACCTCGGTCGCCGTTCTGCGCCAGGTCAGCCGTCGGCATGACATGTTGGCCGTACAGATCACCGACCCATACGAACTCACGCTGCCAAACGTGGGCCGATTGGTTCTGAAAGATGCAGAAACCGGTGAAGTGGTTGAGGTGAACACCTCCGATGAACGCCGGCGCGCCGCGTTTGTCTCGCGCCAGGAGAAGACTCAGAACGAGCTACTCAAACTTTTCCGCGCCGCCGGAGTGGATCACTTACACCTGCGGACCGACGAACCCTACGATAAGAAGCTCGGACATTTCTTTGATCGGCGGGTCAAGAAACGGCGATGAACCCCGGCCCTTTCCATACCACCTGCCTTGCCTGCCGGTGTCGCATCCGACGCACTCTGTGCCTCGTGTACGGATTCCTTCTGTCGTTAGCCGGGCACGCCGCGGCCCTATCGAATGGAGTCATCAATGTCTCCAGCAACTCCACTACCTCCACCCCGGAAGCACTCCGGGACATCACCGGTCCGGTGGACATTGCGACCCGGTGGACGTGGGTAGGCCGGACTGCATTTGCCGTCGCATTGGGTCTGCTCGCGTGGTGGCTTTGGAATCTGTGGCAGAAAAAGCGGGCAAACGCTCGCGCGGGCCGCGGAATCTCAGCGGAGGACCGTGCCCGGGAACGACTGCGCGAGGCCTGGGCGCACATTGCCAATCCTCCCCGATTCTGCTGGGTGGTTTCGGTGGTTGTCCGGGATTTCCTTGGGGACAAGTTTGGATGGCCCGCCTCGAAGCAGACGACGGAGGAATTTCTGGAAGAATATGCCAGCGGAAACTCCCTCGCTCCCCATCACCGTAACTTGCTCGAGGATTTCTTGACCCGATGTGATCTCGTGAAATTTGCCCGGTACGAGGCCGTCCGGCCCGAACTCGAAGACCTGCACCAGGCGGCACTGCGCGTGGTCGAAGAGACTACCGCCCCGCAGTTTTCTCGCCCCCCAATGATGGGTGCAGGCGCATCGCCAGAACTCGCATCTCGTTTTCACAATCAGACCGACGCAGGCGCTGAACCCGTTCTTGTCGGCGAGGAACGGTACATGCCTCGGGAACGCCCAACACTTGATCCATGAACTTCGCAGCTCCATGGTGGCTTCTCGGCCTGCCGCTCATTCCGCTCCTCGCCTGGCTGCGCGGTCGGACAGGGCGGGAATCCGCTTTCCTGTATTCCAGTGTCGGTCTCGTCAAGGGAATCACCCAGCTCACTCGTTCCCGCGCCGGGCGTTTTCTGCTGGCGTTGCGATGGATTGCCCTCGTGCTGCTGGTCGTTGGAATGGCACGCCCTCAACTGGGCGAAGGCCACGCCCCGCATAAGGCCAGCGGCATCGATATCGTCGTGGCATTCGATCTTTCGGGTAGCATGGCCGCCGAGGATTTCGAACTTCACGGCAAACGGGTTAACCGCGTCCAGATCGCCAAGGATGTCCTCAATCAGTTCATCGACAGCCGGCCCAACGATCGGATCGGCTTGGTCGCCTTCGCTCGCAACGCCTATATCGCCGCCCCTCTCACGCTCGACCACGAATTCCTCAAGGCCAATCTCGATCGGATCCAACTCGGACAGGTGGAGGACGGCACCGCCATCGGATCCGCGATCACCGCAGCGGTGAACAGGCTTCGTGGATTGAAGTCCAAGAGCCGGATCGTGATTCTGATGACCGATGGACAGGACAATGCGAGCAAGGTGCCCCCGCTCACTGCCGCGGATGCCGCCAAGGCGCTAGGAGTAAAGATCTATACCATTGGGGTCGGCACCCACGGCACAGCGCCGGTGCCGACACAGGACGTGTTTGGCCGGCGTGTCTATGTGCAGCAGGCTGTGGACATCGATGAAGACACGCTCCAGAAAATCTCCGACCGCACCGGGGGACGCTACTACCGCGCGGACAGCGCGGCGACCCTGAGGACGATTTATGGCGAGATCGACAAGTTTGAAAAGACGGAGGTGGAGGTTAGGAAGTTCCAGTTTTACCACGAGCTCTTCGCGTACTTTGTCAGCCCCGGACTTGCGCTCCTATTTCTGGAATTGATCCTCGGCCACACGGTCTGGCGCAAGTTACCCTGACAAATCGGACATGAGTTTTGCCTCTCAATTTTTCCTCGCGCTGGCCGCCCTGCTGATCCCGGCGACCCTGGTGTTTCTGATCTGGACCTGGCGCCTGAAGCAACAGGCGGTTCGCCGGTTCGTGAGCACACGCCTGCTGGCTGCCTTGACGGTAGGGGTGTCGAAACCGCGCCAAATCGTGAAGCGCATTCTGCTCGGAATGGCCGTTTGCTTCGTTCTACTGTCACTTGCCCAGCCGCAATGGGGATTCCGGGAGGAAGAGGCCCGCCTGCGGGGAGTGGATATCATGGTGGCACTCGATACCTCGAAATCCATGCTGGCAACGGATATAAGACCCAACCGCCTCGAGCGCGCCAAACTTGCCGCGCAAGATCTTCTCGGAATCGCCAAAACGGACCGCCTCGGCCTCGTCGCATTTGCCGGCAGCGCGTTCCTACAATGCCCACTCACACTCGATGAGGAAGCGTTTCGCACAACGCTGACCCAACTGGATACCGAGACCATTCCACAGGGCGGCACCGCTCTTGGGGAAGCCATTAACACCGCTGTCGAAGCGTTCAGCAAGGAGGGCGGCGGCGGTCGCGTGCTCGTGCTCATGACCGACGGGGAGGATCACGAGGAGGGAGCCGTCGAGGCGGCCCGGAAAGCTGCTGACGCCGGTGTACGGATCTTCACCATCGGAATTGGTACCCCAAACGGTGAAATCCTTTTCACCGCCGATCCCTACGGAAACAAGATTTTTATCAAAGACTCCGGCGGGAACGCCGTGAAGTCACAACTGGACGAATCGCTGCTCAAGAAGATCGCCGAGGCCGGGAATGGATTTTATGTCCTTCTGCAAAACGCGCAATCCATCGCAGCTCTCTATCAGAAGGGCATCGCCGTGATTCCTAAACTTGACGGCGCCGTTCGATCGGTCCGCGCCCGACAGGAACGTTTCCAGTGGCCGCTCGGACTGGCGATTTTCCTGCTCGCTTTGGAGATTCTGCTCCCGGATCACCGTCGGGCCGCGCCTCGCGAACTCGTGAGACCTCTTGGAAGTGTGGCGGGACCTGCCGTGGTCGCGTTGTGGGTGATGTTGTTTCTGTTCCCCACAACGGTTTCCGCCTCCGGCCGCTCGGCGAACCGAGCGTATGCCAAGGGCGACTACAAGTCCGCCCTGCGCGAGTACGAAGAGTTGATGCGCGAGGAACCGGAGAATCATCGACTGCAATTTAATGCCGGGGCCGCTGCGTTCAAACTCGGTCAGAGTGCCGAAGCCTTGAAACACTTCGAAGGCGCGACCCGTGACCCAGACCTAAACTTCCAAGGCAACGCCTATTACAACCTTGGAACGGTGTTCGCAAAGCTCGGCGAACAGGCCGACGCGGACCAGGAGAAGCTCGGTCATCTGGAGAAAGCCCTGAAAAACTTTGACGATGCGCTGCAGCTAAAGCCCGATAACGCGGACGCCAAGCACAACCGGGATCTGGTGAAAAAGCGACTGGAGGAACTCCAGAAAAAGATGCCGCCCGATCCAAATAAAAAGTCCGACAAGGAGAAACAGGACAAGGACTCGAAGGATCCAAAGGACGGCCAATCGCAGAAGAAAGAGGATTCTCAGGAGGAGAAATCGGAAAAGAACCCCGACGGCTCCCCGAAATCGGACCCCTCGAAACAGGATCCTAGTCCGGGTTCTGATAAACCCGATGGACAGAAAGCGGAGGATCAACCGCCGGATTCGGAACAGAAGAAAGGTTCCAAGCCTTCCGACAAGAAGGAGGGTGCCGAAAAAAAGCCCGAGAGCTCTGGCAACACGCCCGAGGAACAACAGCAGGCGGAGGAGCGCGAGACACAAGCCGCCGCCCAGGCTGGCAAGATGACACCGGCGATGGCGAATAAGCTTCTCGACTCCACGAAGAATAATGAAAAGGCGATGATTTTCCGCATGGTTGATCGCAAACCCACGGGCAAGGAACGCACCCGCAAGGAATGGTGACACTGCTCTCATACCGCTCCCGTTTCCTCCAGATGTTCGCGTCAATCCGCTGGATTATCCTGGCGTTGGCACTGCTCATTTCGTCGACCAGCGGGCACGCCGGCAGCTTCGCGACCTCGCTTCAGAACATGACTCTCGAACTGGGTCAGAGCACGATTCTAAGTCTGCAATTCCAAGAACTGCAAGTGCCGAGTCCGCCCCAGCTGCCATCGCTCCAAGACGCCACTGTTCGCTATATCGGCCCGGTGAGCCAGCAGTCGTTCGTCAATGGAAAGCGCTCCTCCAGTATCACCCACCGTTACCAGCTAACTCCCAAGAAACAGGGCGAACTCATCATCCCGGCACTCAGTATAACCCTTGGAGGACAAGCGTACTCGAGTCAGCCCCTGACGCTGACCGTCGCCCCTCCGAACAGTATGACCGCTCCGGAAGGTGAAGCCGGACTGCTCTTCCTGAAATTGATTACTCCAACCAACGAGATCGTTCTTGGAGAAACGTTTCCCTTCGAGATCCGCCTTTTCTTCGCCGCAAACCTTCGCGAAACCGCCAACCCAAAACTTGAACTTGACGGTTTCATTCTCGGAAAAACCGCCCAACCGGAACAAGGCCAGACTCTCATCGGGGGCAAACGGTATGGCACGGTGACCTGGCGGATGTCCGCCACTGCGGCGAAGGCTGGCAGTCTTCCCTTCGGACCCGTCGAAATGGAAATGGTGGCAGTCTTTCCCGGAGCCCAACCCCGCGCTGGTTTATTTGATCCTTTCGGAATGGTTGCCGATCAACGCCGCGTTTCTCTTCACAGCGGCACCAATGTGCTCCGCGTTGTTTCTCCCCCTGTGAATGGCCGCCCCGCCGACTTCGCCGGAGCCGTGGGCAAGTTCCGCCTCCTCGCCTCCATCTCCCCAACGAACATCGCCGCCGGCGATCCCATCACCCTTCGTGCGCAGATCACCGGTCGCGGTAACTTCGACCAGATCAACATGCCCGTCGTAGCCTCCACCAATGGACTGCGGATCTACGACTCGCAGTCGGAGGTGCAGACAACCGATGATCTCGGCCTTGAGGGCGTCAAATCCTTCGAGCAAGTCGTGATCCCGGAACATGCCGGTTTAGAGGAATTTCCCGAGATCCAATTTAGTTACTTCGATCCCGGGTTGAAATCGTATGTCACCCTCCGGCATGCCCCCACCCCCATCACCGTGCGACCGGGAGCGTCTCTTTCCGTCTCGACAACTCTTCCCGGCAGCAATGGCGTGGTCGCCTCGCCCGCACCCCCTCCCACGCCCGTCCCCACTAAGGACGAACTGCAGCACATTGTCTATACCCTCGGAAGACCTCTGAACCAGCGGCCATGGATCCGGCGCCCCGCGGTCCTGGCGGCTCTCTCGTTTCCCCTTCCAGCCTACGCGCTCTTCGCCGCGTGGCATCGCCGACGTGAGGAACAAATTCGAGATCCGCGCCGTCAACGACGCGCAACCGCCGTACAGACGATCGCCACCGAACTCTCGTCGCTCACCCGCCATGCCGCCGCTGGCGACAGCGTTGGTTTCTTCGGGTCCCTCGGGGTCATCCTTCGCGAACACATTGGTCTCACTCTCGACATCCCCTCGGCCGCCATTACGGAGGAGATCGTCGACAGCCGTCTGATCTCGATCGGATTGGCCGACGATGCCATCACCGGATTACACGAATTATTCTCCGCACTGAATCAGGCGCGATTTGCACCCGGCCATTCTGTCGAGGAATTGGAATCGTACCAGCAACGCCTCCACCGCGTATGCGAAGCTCTGGACGGAACGAGAGGTCATCGATGATGTTTCGAAGCATCCTTTGGAACGGCGGGAGGTTTTTATTACTCCTCGCGTTCGCATCCGTGTGCGCTCGCGCGGACGTTGGAGCCGAGTTTGCCGCTGCCAACCAACTCTATGAGCAAGGGCGTTTCTCCGAAGCGGCGAGCGCTTATGAAAAGTTGATTGAGCGCGGAACGGACACCACAGGACTGCACTATAATCTCGCCAACGCCCGGTATAAGGCCGGTCAACCCGGGGCAGCTCTTGCTCATTGGCGTCTGGCGGAATCCGCAAACCCGCGTCAGCCCGACCTCGCATTGAACCTTCAGTTCGCCCGCGCAAACGTGCCCGCACTGCGTCGATCCGCTTTGGAACCGTGGGAAGGATGGGTTCGCCACCTAACGCTCAACGAATGGACCGCCCTTTCGCTGATCAGTGTCTGGCTGTGGACCGCCATCCTCGTAGTGATCCGACTCCGCCCCGTGTTCGCCGCCGGTCTTCGCGGCTACACGCTGGTCGCGGCAATGGTGACCCTACTTTCCCTCCTGGGTCTCGGAAGCTCCGCCTGGTCTCGATTCGTCCGGCCACTCGCGGTGGTGATTTCAAAGGACGCACCGGTTCGCTACGGACCGGTTGAGGAATCGAAAGTGACCTTCACTTCAACCGAAGGAACGGAAGCACGACTCCGGGAGAGTCGCAACGGCTGGCACCGGATCTCACTACCCGACGGGCGGAATCAGGGGTGGATTCGCAGCGGCACGTGCATCGTGGTGCGGTAGGCCTCCCCGATTGAAAAGTCGCGTCGACTCCGCTTCCTTGTCTGGGACCTTCTCCAAGACATCCAGTCGTTGCCTCATTGCGCTGAGAAATGGGAGAACTCATTTCCGCTTTCCTATTTCACTTCGGGTGCATCTCACGGAAAGAGTGGTTTTCTCGAGTGACTGAAAGAGGAGGTAAAAAATGTGCGGGGATTGCGAAGAGATCGTGGTCAGCCAGAAGGCTGGACCGAGAACTGAGGGTGGGGGAATAACTGCTGCCAATAGCCGTTTCGCCAGTAGGTCTCCAACGCGAGCAATGGCTCATCGCCCTCCCGGGTTCAGAACTGGCCGCAGCGTTTCATCCGGCATTGAAGCTGTCGGCAGGTCGATTCGATGGCCCCGGAGCCCACCGGTTCGTTACGCCGCTCTCCCTCCACGTATTTCAGGCGCTTCTCATTGTTGGAGTAGTACTCGATGGCCCGGCGGGCGGCTTCCTTGGCGTCGGCTGGTGTAAGTTTCGGAGCCAGCTCCTGAAGCGTCTGGATCACGTCCGGCGCCTTGTCTGCCCGTAGCTTTTTGAGCAAGGGCTTGAGCCACTTGCGCCCCTCCTTGCTTCCCGCGCCAAAGGTCTCGTTGGCAACTGCCCACAGGTAACTTTTGGCATGGTACAAATCCAGCCGCTGCACCGCCTCCGGGAAGCGATCGCCCACAGCATTCCAGATCCACACCGCGCCGTCGGCCAGTACGAGCACCCGTTCGGCGCTGGCCAGTCCACGCCGCAGCGCCTCGGCATGGAGTTCCTTCATCATCGGCTCGACGCCTTCCATGGTGGCGATGTAACTCCGTTCGGTGATGAAGGCCCGTTGCTTCTTGCCCTGCACACAGCGCTGTTCGAGTCGGAAACACGTCGCAGTATAGGTCCAGTGCCAGCGGGTGAATTCTTCGCCTCGGCGACGCTTGGCCTCAGTCTCGTTCCAGAAATCCCGCTCGCGAAGGTTCATGGCGTCGATCTGAATGACCAGAGTGAAGGGCTTGGGCTGAGTCTGGCCGAGCGTCGAGGCGGCCGGACGGCGGCGGTCCAGCTCCGGGCGGATCTCGAGGGCGCGCTCGCCCTGACGCCGGGCATCGCGTGACAACGAGGCATGGTTGAGGGGGATGCCGCAAACCCGCTGAGACGCTGTGGCCGCATGCTCGGCGGGCTTCAGGCTCACCAACAAGGCGCTGACCTCCTGCAGCAGCGGCGAGGCGATCGAGTCCTTCGATAGACCCAAGCTGTGGTCGGCCGGGAAGCGAATCGCATCGCAGGCTCGGCAGGTGCCGAAGCCCCGCGAGAAGTGCATCTCGCCGGCCATCGTGCGGATGAATTTGGTCCGGGCCCGGCCACCCTTGACCAGTGGGTGGCCGCACTTCTCGCACACCAACTCGACGCTATCGGCCCTGAGCTGCATCTCCCCTTCCAAGAGGAGACGGTGGAGTTCCAGACAGCTCTGGCGAATGCGTTCCTCCAGGTGACCGGCCGTGGTAGCCGGATCCTGACGCAGCGCCTCAAGACGCAGTGCAAGTTGATCAATCCACGGCAGGAACTCCTCGGGAATCCGCTCCGGTTTTGGCGGAGGGCTCACCGTTGGAGGTTGCGGACGGGGTGCAGAGGCGTTGACGCCAACTCGGATGCAAACCATAGAGGTAGATGTCTTTGATGGAGGTGGAGAGAATGCCCGCGCGCGGCCCTTGCCGACCGCGGCCTTGGGTGGATCCGACACAGGTCCAATTGGCCGCCCGATAGGCGGTGGCGCGGAAGCGGCCGCGCTCGACGAAGGTTTCGAGCAGATGGATCGGATGGTGGTACTTGGCCGTCCAGTCCGCCGCAATGCGCCGGGCGATCGCGCCAAGGATGTGACTGGCCAACTGCGGGACCTGGACCCAAGGCAGGATGAGGAAGCGGGTGTTGTTGACGATGCTGGCCAGCGCGAGGGAACGTTGTTCACAACTCCAAGTGATCCACCGGTCCCGGGGAGCGCATTGCCAGGCCGGGGCACCGAACACCACGCAGGCCAGTGGACGGCTGTCACCCCCTCTCACCCAGTATTGGAGGTTCTCGCCGACGCGGGCCTGGTACCCCAGATAATGGTGGCGGTGGAGACAGTCCTCGAGTTGTGCCCGGGAAGCCGAGCGGGTACGCCCGCTGACTTCCTCAATGTGGAGCGGGCCCAATTCGGCCAACGTCCCTTGCAGTGGCGATGAATCCCAATCGGCTCGGAGGGCTGGAGCCGGGGCACGTCCACTGCGGGTGGGCGAGGCTCTGATCAACGGGGGCAACTCGATCCAAGAGCGCTGGGCGAGTTTGAGCAGGAGGGTGCGGGCTGCCATGTCTTTGAGCTGCCCACTAGGACTGCGCCAGTTCCAGCGGAGCGCGAGCTGACGGCTCAACTGGTAGCGACTCCATTCGGGATGCTCCCGCAAGAGAGTTCGGATCTCGTTGAGTTGGGCGGGACCAAAGTTACGCCCTTGCATTCTGCTCGGCAGAACCATTGGCCGCGGAGCATTTCAGAAATTGAAATCAGAGTCCCGGGAAAAATGAAGAATTCTTCCGTTCAACAATCGCTGACTCGAAAATCACCGTTTCCGTGAGATACACCC
>SIBK01000065.1 GCA_009695205.1 Pedosphaera sp.
GCCGGTGTGGCGAAATGGCAGACGCACGGGACTTAAAATCCCGGGAGTGTTAAACCTCGTGCGGGTTCGAGTCCCGCCACCGGCACCAACAGAATACAATTGCCGTTGACTGCTTGTCTTCGGCCGAGATTCGACCTAAAAATCTCGGATCATGCCAGTCAGCCATCCATTGACTCTCGCCCCCGCTCCACGGCGATTCCTAACCGTCGCGTGTGCCGCCCTGGTTCTCTGCGCAAGCGTTTGCGCCGGAGCCATTCCTGCGGCTGACCGCGTGGACTTTAATCGGGATATTCGCCGTGTTCTCTCCGAGAATTGTTTTAAATGCCATGGGCCGGATGCCAAGGACCGTAAGAATGGAAAAAAGGGGCTCCGGCTCGATCTCCAGGAGTCAGCCCAAGCGGACCTCGGAGGGCGCCGCGCCATCGCGCCCGGCCACCCGGAGGAGAGCGAGATGATTCGACGGATCACGAACAAGGATCCGGAGGAGTTGATGCCACCGCCTGATTCTGGGAAGAAATTGAGCGCACAGGAGAAGGCGCTGTTGAGAAGATGGATCGAACAAGGCGCGACCTATTCCAAACACTGGTCGCACGTCAAACCGATCCGCACTTCGATGCCCGAAATTCGAGGCGGATCCTGGCCGAAGAACGCGATTGACCATTTTATTTTGGCCCGCCTCGAACGTGAGAACCTGCAACCGTCGCCCGAAACTGATCGTGCGGCACTGCTCCGGCGGGCCGCATTGGATTTAACGGGTCTGCCCCCGTCGTTTGATGAGATCGATGCTTTTACGAACGACACTCAATCAGATGCGTACGAAAAGGCGGTAGATCGTTTATTAAAGAAGAATGCGTACGGCGAGCATTGGGCTCGACTGTGGCTCGACCAGGCGCGTTACGCCGATTCCAGCGGATACGCGGATGATCCGGCGCGTACGATTTGGGCGTTTCGCGACTACGTGATCCGGTCGCTCAATGCGAACAAGCCGTTTGATCAATTTACAATCGAGCAGCTCGCCGGCGATCTCCTGGAGGATCCGACCGATGATCAACTGGCCGCCACCGCATTTCATCGGAACACGATGACCAACAACGAGGGGGGCACGAACGACGAAGAGTATCGTAATGTCGCCATCGTCGATCGGGTGAACACCACCATGGCGGTCTGGATGGGAACCACCATGGCGTGCGCGCAATGCCACAACCACAAGTACGATCCGATATCGCAGGAGGATTATTTCCGACTCTATGCGATTTTGAACAACACAGCCGATGCCGACCGGACGGATGAAAGTCCTGTGTTAAGCCTTTTCACAGACACACAAAAAGCCCAGCGAAAGCAATTGTTGCCTGAGATCGCACGATTGGAAAAAATTGTCCAGACTTTGACCCCGGAGTTGGTGAAGGCGCAAACCGATTGGGAGAAAACGCTGGAAGGCGATTTAAAGTGGGAGCCCCTCAAACCGACGATTGTGAAGTCAAAGGCCGGAGCGACAGTGAGCCAGGAAGCCGACGGCACGGTGCAGGTGGAGCGCGGGGGTAAAACAGACGTCTATACCGTTGAAATGTCTGTGACGGTTGCGGACAAGCTAACTGCGTTCCGTTTGGAGGCGCTTCCGGACGAGAAATTGCCGGGCCGCGGCGTTGGACATGCGGATGGAAACTTTGTGGTTTCCCGCGTGTCGGCGACGATTACTCCCTCCGAGCCGACCCCCCTGTTGGGACGATACCTGAGGCTCGAACTGCCGGGAAAAGCCCGGATTCTTTCACTGGCTGAAGTGCAGGTGTTCCATGGCACGGAGAACATCGCCCTGCAGGGTGAAGCCCGCCAGAGCAGCACGGCCTACAACGGTCCCGCAAAGCTCGCCATCGACGGAAACACCAACGGTAACTACGCGGGGGGAAAATCCACGACCCACACTGAGACGACGGCCGATCCGTGGTGGGAATTGGATTTGCGATCGGTGCAGGCTGTCAGCGGGCTGACCGTATGGAATCGGACCGACAACTCCGGCGAACGCATTCGCGGGCTCCGCATGACGCTCTTAAACGAAAAGCGCGAGACCGTCTGGCAAGAAGAGCTTCAACAGGTGCCCGATCCGAGTTCAGAGATCAGTCTGAATGGAGCGCGACGGGTTCCCTTTTCCTCGTTGTACGCGAGCTTTACGCAAAAGGATTTTAACGCCGCGGACGTCTTAGCCAACAGCAATCCAGAGAAGCTGGGTTGGGCCGTGGCTCCTCGATTTGGAGAGCCTCATTCCTTGACGTTGATTCCTCGCGATCCCGTCGAGCTGAGGGTGGGTGCGAGCCTTAGTGTTAGTATTGAACAGATTTCGAAGTATGAATACGCCACCCTTGGCCGCCTCCGTCTTTCGAAGACCTCCGATCCTCGAGCCTCTGAGCTGGCGCGGACGCCATCCCCCGTGCTGGCGATTTTACGTCTGCCGTTCGCCCAGCGAAGCGAATCCCAACGCGAGGAACTGGCCCGCTATTATCGGTCGATCGCGCCGGCCTTAAAGTCGGATCGGGATCAGCTGGCGGTCGTCAAGAAGCAGCTCGACGAGCTCAAACCCTATACCACGGTCCCTGTGTTGCGAGAGCTGGCCGGCACGGATCGCCGCAAGACGCATATACAAATTCGCGGCAATTATCTAAATCTGGGGCAGGAAGTATCGGAGGGGTTGCCTGCGGCATTTTTCTCATTGACGGAAAGCGGACCGACCAATCGCCTGACGTTGGCAAGATGGTTGATGGACGAAAACAACCCACTGACATCGCGGGTTGAGGTCAATCGATTGTGGGAAGCGATCTTTGGTATTGGAATAGTTCGGACGAGCGAAGAATTTGGAGCGCAGGGGGACTTGCCCTCACATCCCGAGCTCCTGGACTGGCTGGCCACTGAGCTTATTGGCAGCAAATGGGACATTAAACACGTGCTCAAGTTGATGGTCACGTCTGCGACCTACCGCCAGTCCTCCCGCGTGACTCCCGAACTCGAAGCTGTGGATTCCGACAACCGGTTGCTTGCGCGCGGGCCGCGCTTCCGGCTCTCGGCGGAAATGATCCGCGATCAGGCGATGTTTGTCAGCGGGCTGATGAACGCAACGATCCACGGACTACCGGTTAAACCGCCGCAACCCAAGCTCGGCCTCTCGGCGGCATTTGGAAGCGGGACCGATTGGGAGACAAGCATGGGGGGAGATCAATATCGTCGGGCCCTCTATACGACGTGGCGTCGATCGAATCCGTACCCATCGATGGCGACATTTGACGCTCCGAACCGCGAGGTATGCACCGTTCGGCGTGAACGTTCGAATACCCCGTTGCAAGCGCTGGTCACACTGAATGATCCGGTGTACGTCGAGGCATCCCAGGCCTTGGCACGGCGCATGGTTGCCAGTGGCGCCTCGCTCAGCGAAAGGGTGCGCCACGGTTTTCGTCTTTGTCTGAGCCGGACGCCAACGGAAACGGAGTTGGCCGGACTTCTTGGACTTTACACAAAAAGCTTGGAGCGATTTTCGCGGAACGAAGAGAAGGCCGAGGCCATCGCTACAAATCCGCTCGGTGCCGCACCCAAGGGAGCCAACATCGCGGAACTGGCCGCCTGGACCTTGGTGGGGAATGTGTTGCTAAACCTCGACGAAACGTTGATGAAACGCTGACGGGAAACGAATTGCCATGAATCCGAACCTCGAAAACCTGCAACAGTTCACTCGCCGCCATTTTCTTGGCAAATCCGCCACGGGCCTTGGCTCGCTGGCACTGGGTTCCCTGCTCAAGGGAAATCTGGCGGCGGCGCCCGGCAAGACCGTCGATCCGTTGTCACCGCGTCAACCTCACTTTGCGGCGCGGGCCAAGCGGGTGATCTATCTTCATCTAACCGGGTCGCCGCCTCACCTTGATTTGTTCGACTACAAGCCCGAGCTGGTGAAACGCACTGGAGAGGATTGTCCGGACGCCTATCTCAAGGGCAAACGGTTTGCCTTCACGTCGGGCGTGCCCAAGCTCCTGGGCACACCTCGAAAATTCGCTCAGTTCGGAAACGGTGGTGTTTGGTTGTCCGATGCGATTCCCCACCTGCATGAAGTTGCCGATGAGTTGTGCGTCATTCGTTCGATGACGACCGACCAGTTTAACCACGCCCCCGCGGAGCTGCTGGTTTACACAGGCTCGCCGCGCTCGGGTAGACCGTCATTTGGTTCCTGGGTCACGTACGGCCTGGGCACGGAAAATGAGAACCTACCGGGGTTCGTCGTCCTAATCTCGAGCGGAGTGCAACCGAACGGCGGGAAAAACTCCTATGGCAATGGCTTCCTACCCTCCGTTTTCCAGGGTGTGCAGTGCCGTTCAAAGGGGGATCCCGTGCTATACGCCTCCGATCCAGCGGGACTGGATCGCGACGTTCGCCGAATGAGTCTCGATACATTGCGAGACCTCAATGAAATCCAGGAGCGTGAGCTGGGTCATCCAGAGACGCTCACGCGGATCGCTCAGTACGAATTAGCGTATCGCATGCAGATGTCGGTGCCCGAGGTAATGGATATCAATCGCGAATCGCAAAAGACGATTGAGGCCTATGGCGCAAAGCCGGGTGAATCCAGTTTTGCCAACAATTGTCTATTGGCTCGTCGTTTGGTGGAACAGGGGGTCCGGTATGTGCAGTTGTTTGATTGGGGGTGGGATTTTCACGGCACCGGTCCCGGGGAAGATATCCGCGACGGACTTACCAAGAAGTGTGCGACGATGGATCGTCCCGTTGCCGCGTTGATACAGGATTTGCGACAACGCGGCCTGCTAGACGAGACATTGATCGTTCTCGGAGGCGAGTTCGGCCGGACGCCCTTCCGTGAAGGTCGTACGGCGAAAGGAGACCTCCTAGGGCGGGACCATTTTCCGGATTGTTACTCGATGATGTTAGCGGGCGGCGGAATCCGGGGCGGCACTTCGTATGGAGAATCCGACGAACTTGGATTTAGTGTCGCCCGGGACAAGGTCCACATTCACGATTTACAGGCGACGTTATTGCATCTCCTTGGCTTCAATCATCAGAAGCTTAGCTTCCGCTTCCAGGGGCGTGACTACCGGTTAACGGATGTCCACGGAGAAGTCGTGAAGGGCATATTGGCCTAGAGAACGATTAGGATTAAGAGAAAGAGGGGTTGGTCCGGTTTGACGGACGACTCCCAGGGCTGCGGATGCCACGCAACCCTTGGGCTGAATGATGGAACGTCAACGGCGTTCTATCATTCAGCAAGGGTTGCCGTAGCCGCCACGTGGCGGAGGCTACTCGGGGTCTTTTCTGATTGCCTGCGGTTGCCAGACGTTCCATCTATTGGGAATGTCACGTTCACGATTTCGTCTTGTTCCTCGCAATCTCTTTGGCGCGGGAATTGCAGCGCTGGTGCTTGCATTCACCGGCTGCAATACGGTTCCGGTAACCGGCCGGCAGCAGTTCAACATGATGCCCGCTGGCGAGGAGATGCAATTGGGTATCTCGGAGTTCAGCAAGATGAAGACCTCTGTTCCGATCAATCACGATCCCAAGCTTAACGCTCTGATCCAACGGGTGGGCCATCGTATTGCCGCTGTTGCTGCCGCGGACATGCCGAATGCCCAATGGGAGTTTGTTGTCTTTGAAAGTAAAGAGGCCAACGCGTTTTGCCTGCCGGGCGGCAAGGTGGGGATCTATACGGGGATCCTACCCATTACCCGGGATGAAAATGGGTTGGCGACGGTTATGGGACACGAAGTGGCCCACGCCGTTGCGAGACATGGAGGTGGACGGATGTCCCAAGCAAATGCCATCAACATGGTCGGCACCGGATTGGGGGCTGCGGTGAACGGCTCGAAGTACGGAGCGTTCGCTACGACGGCCTACGGATTAGGTACTCAGCTAGGGATCGCGCTGCCGCACAGTCGGCACCAAGAATCGGAGGCAGACGAGATCGGAATGGTTTACATGGCGAGGGCTGGATTTCCTCCTGCCTCCGCAGTGGGATTCTGGCAACGATTCGCCCAATTTAATCAGCAGCAGGGCAAGGCCACACTCTGGTTCCTGCGAACACATCCCCTGGACGAGAAGCGGATCGCGGATCTCCAAAAGCTGCTGCCGAAGGTCCAGATCCAGTTCAAGCCACACTGAGCAGGCGCCTGGAGTCCCGTCAGAGCAGTTCCTTGCCCGATTTTCGGAGCCACAGCTCCGCCCGTTCGTATTCGGGACAGATCCGGGCAACTTCCTTCCAATATCGGTCGGAATGATTCAGATGGCGGAGGTGGGCGAGTTCGTGCAGCAGAATATAATCGCGCACAGACGCCGGAGTCTGGATCAACCGCCAGTTGAGCGAAATGGTGCCATGGCGGGAACAGGAACCCCAACGCGAGCGCTGGTTTCGAACCGACACCCGTTCCGGATGAAAGCCGAGAGGCAGTGCCAACTCGAGGAGCCGGGCGGGCAGTTCGATCCGGCTTAGCGCCAGCATTCGACCTCGCAGCACTCTTTCGAAAGTGTCGCCGGTCGCGGGCGGCGTTCCCAAAGTGTCATTTCCCAATCGCACTTGCGGAGGAATTCCGTCGATCGAGATCCGGGTTCGCTCGCCGCGCCACCAGATTTCAGTTCCGAGCTGCCACTCATCCGAAATCGGCCGCGCTGCGGTGCGATGCTGACTTAGCCGGCGCGTCAGCCAGGGCCGGCACCGCTCTACAAACTGGCGGGCGCCAGATTCCGAGCCCCGCACGGGAATGGTGCAACGGGCCGAGCCATTTGGGCGCAAGGTTAAACGGTAACAGCGCGCGCGGGAACTGCGGATGTAAACGATCGGGATCCGGCATCCATCGATGTCCAGTTCCTCTACGATGCCATCCGCGCTGGCACGGGTAGATCGGAGCGCTCTCTGAAACAGATCGAGCTGATGGAACAGGCTCACGCGATCAATCGGAAAGCGGGTAAACGGCGAACGCGTATTCCAGCACGGGCCGGCCATGGGTCAGATGCTCGTAGATTATTTGTTCCAACACGGTTGGCGTGCAGGAGTGGTACCAGACTCCCTCGGGATACACCACCGCGATCGGTCCACGCGCGCAGATCTGGAGGCAGTTCGCCTTCGTTCGGAGCACTCGCCCGGCTGGGCCGACCAATCCGAGCTCTTTCAGCCTTCGTTTGAGGAAATTCCAGGATGCCTGACTGGCTTCGGCATCGCAGCACTTGGGGTTGCTGGGTTCGGCACAGAGCAGGATGTGACGTTCCGTGCGGGAAAGCCCGAGCGCAGCCACCTGCTCCTGTAGTAAGGGGACGGCAGTTTGCATTTGTTTTAGGACGGCTTGCCGAGTTTGGAGTTCGAACGATACTTGTCCACATGTCAGTTGCCCCCACTGCCCGCATGACGGCGCGCCGACGCGAACGGGAACCGATCCTGCAATTTTCAGTATTCACTCCCAACCGCCTCGGCCGGCTCCACGAAGTTGTGCGCCGGCTGGCGCAACACGAGGTACACTTGGTTGCCCTGACGGTTCTCGACACAACGGATAGCACCATCGTCCGGTTCGTCGTGGATAATCCGAATCAGGCGCGAAAGCTGATGAAGGAGCATGGGTTTGCTTTTGTAGAAAGCCATTTAGTGGCCGTCGAACTTGCCTATGAACGACAATTGCAGGACGTCCTGGAGGCGCTGCTCGAGGCGGAGCTTAACATTCACTACATTTATCCGTTCCTCACTCGCCCCGGCGGCAAGTCGGCACTCGCCCTGAACATCGAGCATTCGGATGTGGCGGAGGACATTCTCACGAAACGCGGGTTCACGGTGCTTCATCAGGGAGACATCACCCGTTAGCGAGGGTTGAACGGGGAGAAATCAGGTGCGGATTTGCCCGGTGCCAAATCCGAGCCATTTATAACTGCAAAGCTCTTCGAGACCCATTGGGCCGCGGGCACCGATTTTATCTGTGCTGATGCCAATTTCCGCGCCCATGCCATATTCACCCCCGTCGGTAAACCGGGTTGAGGCATTCCAGTACACCGCCGCTGAATCAACGGCCGCAAGAAATCGTCGTGCCGTGGCTTCATTTGCGGTGACGATGGTGTCTGAATGGCCCGAGCCGTACTGATTGATATGATTGATCGCTGCCGCGACGTCCTCCACCACGCGCACATTTAGGATCATATCGTTGTATTCGGTATAATAGTCTTGTTCAGTCGCGGGACTGAGGATGAGGGGAAAAGGGCCAGTTCTGGATCTGAGCAGAGCCAGCGCCACCGGATCCGTGCGCAACTCCACGTTCCGCGTCGCAAGCTGAGCGGCAATGTCCGGCAGCCAGCGGGCGGCGACGGTCTGGTCGATCAGCAGAGTTTCTGCGGCGTTACAGACGGACGGACGTTGGGTCTTTGCATTCACGACGATGGACATTGCCATGGCCGGGTCAGCGTCTCGATCGACGAAGACATGGCAGACGCCTTTGAAATGCTTGATCACGGGAACCTTGCTGCAGTCGGCGACCGTGCGAATGAGTCCCTCGCCTCCCCGTGGCATGCAAAGATCGACGTACTGGGTTAAGGAAAGCAGGGCGGGAATGGCTTCGCGATCCGGCGTGGGCACAACTTGAATCGCGCTCGCAGGAAAACGGTCGCCCAAGGCGCTGCGGCCGGCTTCCACCATGGCGGCCGCGATCAATTGATTGGAATGCAAGGCCTCCTTGCCGCCGCGCAGAATTGTGGCATTGCCCGACTTGAAACAAAGGCTGGCAGCGTCCGCTGTCACGTTGGGTCTTGATTCGTAGATGATGACGACGACTCCAATCGGAGTGGACATCTTTTGCAAACGAAGGCCATTCGGGCGGGTGCGATCGTCCAGGATACGTCCCACGGGATCTGGGAGATCGGCGACATCCCGCACTGCTTGGGCCATCGCGACGATCCGTTTATCGTCGAGCATCAGCCGTTCCAGCATTGCGTCATTGAGGCCCATCTGACGCCCACTCTCCAAATCCCGCGCATTGGCTTTCTGAAGGGCAGGGGAACAGGCCGCCAGGGCCGCTGCCATGGCCTTCAACGCCTGGTTCTTTTCAGTGGTCGACAGCTCTGCGAGTTGCCGTGACGCGAGTTTCGCGCAGCGCGCCAGATCGGTCATTTGTTGCAACAGCGACATGGGGTGATTCTAGCAGTTGTTCGCTTGTTGCCAAACTGGGAAAGCAAGGATGCTGTTGCCAGCGATGGGTTTCCCTCCATCGTATGTCAATGAGACCAAGATTGGTGGTGATCTTTCTGTTGGCGGCGGCGATGGCTTGGTTGACGTTTCGAGAACCGAGTGGGGGTGGCGGGATGACGTTGCCCGCGAGCGGCAAGGCGCCGGCTTGGGTTCTGCATGATCTCGAGGGTAGGGAGGTCCGGGCCGACCAATTTTTGGGGCGCGTGGTCCTGTTGAATTTCTGGGCGACGTACTGTCCTCCGTGTCGGCAGGAAATTCCTGAGTTGATCCGGTTTTCAAAGGAAACTCCGACAAATTCCGCCGTGATTATCGGAGTGTCGACCGATGAATCGGGGGCAGCGGTCGTCCGTCCTTATGCCGCGGCACGTGGCATTAACTACCCGATGCTCGTCGCGGATTCAAATACGGTGGATCAGTTTGGCGGCGTCTCGGCGATACCTACCACGTTTATCATCGATGCCGAGGGGAATCTGCGGTTCCGTCATCTCGGAACATTGAATCGATCTCAGCTTGCCAAATTAGTCAGGATTGTAAGTACGCCGCGAAGTTCCACGACGGGACAATAAATCTAGAACTCGATTCCGAGTTTGAGCCTAATTTCGAGGCGTTCGGTTTCATCCAGGTGCAATCCACCGGTTCCCTGCGCATCTGGCCAACCGGCTATCTGGGGGAACACGGTCAGTGTGCCAAAGAAACTATTCCGTTGATAGTGGAGAGCCGGGCCCAGGAAGAAGGCCAGATATTCCGCTGAGTTAAGGCGACTATGGGGAAACGCGGTGCCAAGACGTGCTTCGGCTCCGATGCGCCAATGAGGCGTCAGCCTCCAACTGGCACCCGCTGTCCAAGCCATCTCGAGTTCTGTTTCCCAATCGCCGTCCTCCCGTTCAAGCTCCGGTTCAACAACAAAGTTGAAAGCGGTGACAAGGCGGCCGGCGAAAAAGTTCTTTTGCAGGATTAGAATCGTTTCGAATTCAATCGAGCTGCCGGATTGGCCGCTGATGCCACGGATGGAATGGTATCCTGGCTCGAAATAGAGACTTAGCCCGAAAGCATCGTTGTCGGGCGAAAGCAGTTGGTACTTAATCTCCACAGAACCGCCATCAAGACCAAACCGATTACGATCTTCAAATACCTCTTCGGAGCCTTCCACGTCCCGAAGATGGTGATAGCGAGTGTTGAGATAGGCGGCCATCTGCAGTCTGCGAGTGATGCCCAACTCGATCTCGGTATTGAAATCCATTCCAAGGTAGTGGCCGGACTCTTTTCCCATTCGTGCCGTCGTCCATTGGGTGACTTCCCATTCTCCCGGGGGTTCGGTTTGCGCTCCGCGCACGTAACCAAAGGGTTCCTCATGAGCGGCGAGAAATCCTGAAGCCAGCAAGGACGCAACGAGTGCGATTCGAATTCGATTCATAGCCCGGCGAACGTACAGAACCGCGCAGGGTTCTGCTTGCGTTGAATTGCGCAATATTGCCGTTGAAATGCTGCGGTCTAGTCAGCAGACGGGGGGCGAAGAAGGTGCACTGTCCCATCGTGGCAGCCCGCCAGGGCGGCGGTCCCTGCGGGTGACCAACGAACACGTGTCAGCGGACTTCTCAATTGGAACTCGCGCATCGGAGTGATCGATCTTTTGAAATTCCAAAGCAGCACAAGACCATCGGCGCCTCCGCTCGCCAATAGATTTCCGGATCGTTGATAGTCGAGAGTCGTCACCGTACCGGAGTGACCCTGGAGCCTCTCGGGTTCGGTACCCGCAGGGCCTGCTCCGCAACAATCCCACACCGTGGCGTCGTGACTCCCCCCGGTAGCGAGGTAACGCCCCGAATGATGCCATGCCAACTGTCGTACTTTGTTGGCGAATCCCCTCATGGCGAGTTCCTCACCCGGACGGAACGGCAGCTCCCAAATTTGCACCGACAATTCCTGTGTTCCCGCGACTATCCATCGGTTATCGGGAGACCACGCTGCGGAGATCAAACTGGTTTTACATGGAAGGGTATCGGTATGTTTTCCTTCTAACGGATCCCATACCTGAATACCGCCGTAACTGGCTGCCGCCACGCGTTGCCCGTCCCCTCTCCAACAGAGTTCAGTGAGAGTAGCGGAGTGCTCTTTAATCTCATGGGTCACTACTCGCCGTTGCCAATTCCACAAAGTGAGCGTACGGCCAGCCCCAGCGGCAAGCCAGGCTCCATCCGGCGACCACTCAAGGTGCTCAACCCATTTCTGCCCTGCTGGAAAGCTCGATATGTTGGCGCCCGTTTCGGGGTCCCACAGCTGTACCCGGCCATCCTGTCCGCTGCTGGCAACGACCGCGTCGCGAGGATGCCACGCGATTCGAAAGGCGCCACCCGCGTGCCCGGGCAATTCGCGGGTGACACAGCCGTTGGCGGCATCCAAAAGCAAGAGCCGTCCATCCACACCCGCGACGCCAACCCGTGTCCCATCCGGGGACCACGTCAACGCTTCGATAGGATCCGCAAGGGTCGCCGACCATTCGGCCGCAGGTACCAGGATGGAGCTCATGCCGGGACTCTAAGGATCAAAGAAAACCTGGAGGGGTTCGGCGTTGTTGAGAAATCAAAATGAAAGCCCATTGTTGACACCTCACTACTAGGCGAGGCATCGGCGAAACCCAGCATTCAAGGCCTCTCGATCCAAGTTGCGACCGATGAACACGAGTTGGCTTTTTCGCACCTCTCCTTCTTTCCAGAGACGCTCCGGCTTGCCTTCGAACAGCATATGAACTCCTTGAAAGACGTAGCGATTAGTTTGCCCCTTAATATTGAGGATACCTTTCATGCGGAAAATATCCTGCCCCTTCGTCTGCAACAATTCGCTCAGCCAATCATTCAGCTTGCGCGCATCCAGTTCGTGCTTCTCCTCGATTCCCACACTGCTGACCGTGCTGTCATGTTGATGCCGATGTCCATGCGCGTGAACATGGCTGGCTTCGAGCTCCGCACCGGAGGGCGACACCCATTTCATTTCAAATTCATCGGGACCATGCTGCGTAAAAAGCCCATAATTACCCTCGACCGCAATCCGGACCCCCACGCGAGTCCCGTCTGCGCCAAACACAATTTTGTAAAACTTTCTGGCAGGAGTGATTTCTCCTCCCTGGCGAACGGTTGAAGCGGGGAACGTGAAGAGTTTTTCCGCCATATCCTCGGCAGCATGCAGCGCGTCGTGCAATCCGCCGGACTGTTCGCAGTCATCGTGATGCTCGTGGTCATGCTCGTGCGAATGTCCCTGATTACCGGAGTCATGGTGATGCTGAGTCGTCTCAGGGACAAAAGCCTTCGGCAGTTCCAACGGGAGCAATACGAGCCCTATGACCGGGTCGGGTCCGGGTTCAAATGTCAGCGCGTGCAAGCCGGGGTCGAGGTGGAAGGTTCCGGTCCATTCAAATGGGCGTTCGCCTTCCAGAAAATGCTCATCAAGCTGCAAACGTTGATCGAGGTCGAACGCGTGGATGTTCATCACCTGCTCGATCGGCAGCTCGGAATTCTGGGTTCGATGCATCCGAGTGATGGTATTCATCGAGCGGATTTTGTGTTCGAGTTGATCGAGTTGCGCGGGTGTAACCAAGTCTAACTTGTTCAGCAAGACACGGTCTGCGAAGGCAATCTGTTCCTGGCATTCCTTGCTATCGTCGAGGTGCTGCCAGACATGTTTTGAATCAACCACCGTCACGATTCCATCGAGGCGGAAATTCGCCTTTATTTCATCGTCGCTGAAGAAGGTTTGGGCCACGGGTCCCGGATCTGCCAATCCGGTCGTCTCCACGAGAACGTAGTCGAAACGGTCGCGCCGTTTCATCAACTGGCCCAGGATACGAATTAAGTCGCCACGAACGGTGCAACAAAGGCAGCCGTTGTTCATTTCGAAGATCTCCTCCTCCGCATTGATGACCAGCTCGTTGTCGATGCCGATCTCTCCGAATTCATTCTCGATCACAGCGATGCGTTTGCCGTGATTTCGAGTTAGAATGTGATTGAGCAGGGTCGTTTTGCCTGAACCGAGGAAACCGGTGAGGACAGTAACGGGAATTCGATTATCAGTGGCAGCGGCCATACCGAGAAGCATGGCCGAACCTCGCGCAGTTTTAAAATCTTTAAACCGTCAACTGCCCCAATTTCCCATTGCTGTCACCAAATCGCTCAGCCTCAACTCCCATCCGCTCGGCGAGAGACAGGAACATATTCGCCATCGGAGTGTTCTTGGCGTATCGAATGTGCCGACCGGGGGATATCGTTCCGCCGCCGCGGCCGGCTAGAATCACAGGCAAGTTGTGATGGGCGTGGCTGTTGCCGTCCTCAATGCCGCTTCCATAAACGATCATGCATTGATCCAAAAGCGAGCCCGTCCCTTCCTGCGTCTTCTTCAGTCGATCGAGGAAGTACGCAAATTGCTCCATGTGAAAGCGGTCAATCTTGGCGATCTTTTCCTTCTTTTCAGCACTATTCCCGTGGTGGGAAAGATCATGGTGCCCTTCGTCGACTCCAATGTGAGGGTAGGGTCGATTGCTGCCGTCATGAGCCATGACGAACGTCGCTACGCGCGTTGTGTCGGTTAGAAACGACAAATGCATCAAGTCGAACATCAACCGAATGTGCTCAGCGTAGTCCGGCGGAATCCCAGCGGGCTTTTCCTGATGCGGCAGTGCGAGTGTCGCCTTCTCAGTCATTTCAATCCGCTGCTCCAGCTCACGAACAGCCGAGAGGTATTCATCCAGCTTACGCCGGTCGTTTCTGCCAAGTTTCGACTGAAGAGATCGGGCGTCTTCGAGGACGAAATCCAAGATGCTTTTCTGATAACGCTCGCGGCGTGCGCGACTCTCGGCCGATTCATTGGGATCACCGGTGGAGAAAAGCCGTTCGAAGGCGAGGCGCGGATCAACCTCGGGCGGCATCGGTGTCGCCTCCGATTTCCAGGCAATATTGAACGAGTAGGCGCAGCTATATCCGGAATCGCAGTTGCCGGACAACTGGCTGCGGTCGCAGCCGAGTTCCAGGGAGGCAAACCGGGTCTTGCGCACGATCTTGGTTGCAACGAACTGGTCAATGGATTGTCCCACCCGGATGTCAGCGCCCTGGGTCTTCCGGGCCTGCATCGCAGTAAGAAACGTCGCGGAAGCACGGGCATGATCCCCGGCGCCATCGCCATTCGCACGGGCCTTGTCGTGGGTCAGACCGCTCAGAATGGAGAACTCGCTCTTCAGCCCCTTTAGCGGCTCGAGAGTCGGGCCAAGTTGCAGACTGCCATCCTCCGATTCCGGAGCCCAGCAGCTCATGTTGATGCCATTGGGAACGTAGACAAACGCCATCCGGCGGGGCGAAGGAACGCCACCCTCGGCGGACAAAGCCGCTTGAAGAGGATTGGCGGATTCGAGGAACGGCAGGGCCATTGAAGTGCCCAGCCCACGCAGGAAGCGACGTCGCGGAATTTGGAAGGAGGGAATCATAGCACAAGGGTCCGATACCCTAGCAAACGTACGCAGACGTAGTAATTCCGCAAGACGCCTTTTCGGGGAAAAGTGGAAAACAGTCACAGGGTAAATTGAGTTAACTTTGCGGGAGATTGCAGGAGGTGTGGCGGTAGGAAAACTCCCGGCTGAAGCTGCGGGTTAATTGATGGTACTCCTTTATTCGGGGTGCTACTTGACTTCTCAAATCGATCGAACAGTCTGTCGCAAGTGATTCGCGTTGTCTGAGTTGGACGATAGTTTTTTTATAAAAATGGCTCTTCCGGCCAATCTTTGAGTGAAAATGACGCTTTCCAGCAGGCAGGGGAATTCGGTACGCAGTGCGACCGGCGGCGACAGGAGCAGTAGGCTGAAAGATCATCGCCCGCGCTCGCCTGACTGCTGCCAGAAATCCTGGCCGTCTCCGCAGGCGATCGGTGGTCGGATGTTGGTGAGTCCAATTGTGCTGTAATACTTTGATAATATGAAACTTCCATCTGTAGTCATTCGGAAAGCACCCACAGATTCTGCTGAGGGGGCGAAAGGGTCATTGTGTCTTTCTAGTTCGATGGTTCGTTCCAAAAATGGCGCGAGGGCGGGTTTCAGTTTGGCACTCGTGTCGTTCGTGTTCCCGGGCACCGTTATTCAGGCCGCTACGTCGGTCGTCTACGATAACAGCAACCCTGTGAAGGATGCGGGCGGTAAACAGGTGAACTTTCGAACCGCGCACGAATTCGGCGATGAGATATCGCTGGGGGGAGTGGCCCGGTACGTGACCCTGTTCAATGTGGATCCGGCTCTCGTCGAAAATTCCTTCCCGGACGCCAATTTCGTTGTTCGATTCTACAAGAATAACGGCGCGGATGCAGACCCAGGTCCAAAAGTCATCCTGGGGCCGGGCACGCTGCTTTGGGAAAGTTCCTCACAACCTGTTACGCAAGGGGCGGGTGTAGTGTCACTCGCCGTGCCGTTTGTCAAAGTACCCGATTCGTTCACCTGGACCATTCAATATGCCAATGTCAACAACTCGGATGCGGGCGGATTAGTGCTGGGTGACCCGATCGGGATTGGCAAGAGCTTCAATGATTTCTGGGAGAAGACCAGAGACGGTTCATGGTCCACGAAGGTCTTCCCAACCAGTGGTTTCAAAGCAAATTTCGTTGCCCAGGTAACCGCGGCTCCTGATCTCGGACCGGTGGCTCTCGTCGCTACCGTGAAGGGATCTGGGGCGAGCGTGAATGTGAACGTTCGGCTGGTTCTGGGCCAAAAGTATCAACTTCAAAGCTCCAAAGATCTCAAGGTCTGGACTGTCATCGGCGCGGCATTCGTGGCCGAATCGGAAAACGTCAGCCAAGAATTTGCCGCGTCGGAACCTGGCCGTTACTTCCGGGTCGTGGAAATCTTGTGAGGCCGGTCAGCATAGGAAATCGGCCACTGATCGTCGCCGAGACTGTTTACACGCTGGAATCCTACCTCGACAGCGCCAACGTTGCAGAGATCCAAGTATTGCCGGATGGTGAGTGGGTGGCATGGGCGGAGCGGTTCAACGTATACAGGACGCCGTTGCTGATGATTGGACATGAATTGGGACCATGAATGTTGCAGGGAAGAGGAGTGCGCGGACTCCCGTCAGCGACTACGACGTTACGGTTCATGGAGTTCACAATTACCGCAATCCCATCGACCGACTCTTTTTCAGAGAGTGTGAAGCGTTCGTTGACGGACTCGTGAGTAGGAGTTGAATGCCATGACACAACGAAATTACGCCAAAGGACAACCATGCCGAAACAAACAGCGAACGATTTTTTGATTCTATTCCGTGGCGGTGCCAATCCGGAAGACATTAGCCCCGACCAGATGAAGACCACGATGAACAACTGGATGTTGTGGACGAAGGGGATTAAGAAGAGCAAACAACTGACCTTGGGCCATCCCTTGCAGGACAGCGGCAAGGTGCTGTCGGGCGCTAAGGGGAAAAACGTTGCGCCGTTCAGCGACACTCCCGATTCGATCGGCGGCTTTCTGTTGATCAAAGCGAAAAGCTTGACCGAAGCCACCAAGATCGCCAAAGGTTGTCCGATCTTCAACAACGGCGGGACTGTGGAACTGCGGTCCATCCAGCCGATGCCGGGCATGTAATCCGAAGTCAGGATAGGGGCGCTTTGGTGACTTATTTTGGTTCGGCGTTTGTGCCGAGGAAGGCCTGCTTTTGTAGCCAGGTGACACAGCGATCCGTCCAAGTCGAGCAGGGCAGGCTGCTCTGACGGACGCCGAATCCGTGGCCGCCCTGTGCATAGATATGCAACTCCGCTGCTACGGTTGCCCGTTTCAAGGCCAGATACATCACCACACTGTTCTCGGAGCCGGCCATCGCATCGTCGTTCGCATGCACCAGGAAAATCGGGGGCGTCTCCTTCGGAATACGAATGTAGGGCGCGAGGACACTTTTGTTTGTCTCCACACCCGCGGGATGCTGTTCAATTAGATAGCCTGGGTAGATCGCCACCGCGAAGGCCGGCCGGCAACTCACCGTGTCGATTTCGTCGATTGGCTCGTAAGCGCGCTGGTCGAAATGAGTCGCCGCCGCCACGGCCAGGTGTCCGCCTGCTGAGAAACCAAGGATGCCAATCCGGTTCGGGTCGATCCCCCATTCCTCGGCCCGGCTCCGCAGCAGACTGACCGCTCGCTGCGCGTCCAGCAGCGGGCCAGGAGCCGGAAGTGGCTCGGGCTGACCCGGACGACGAGGGACGCGATACTTGAGCACGACGCCCGTCACACCGACCGTGTTCAACCAGGCGGCCACCTCTTCGCCTTCCAGGTCCCAGGCCAAATTCCAGTATCCTCCCCCCGGACAGATGAGGATCGCCGCCCCGGTGTCCTTGTCTTTGGCGGGCCGGAAAATTGTGATCGTTGGTTTCGTGACGTTGGTTATCCATTTCGCATTTTTCGTGGGAGCCTCCGAAGGCGCACGCACGCGCTCTGGACCAATCCTGCCGTAATCTCCCGGAACCGTTCCCGGCCAGACCGGCAGCACACGCGGCTCCTCTGCCCCCTGGATCGGGCAGACCAGGAGGAACCCGAAAAATACACTAATCCAGGGGGCAGCCAGAATCTGCGCGAGCGATTGGATGGATGGTTTCATAGGGTCGCCAAGTCAGGTCATTCCCTCGTTCTCGTCGAAAATACAACTGAAAAGCCGGGGGATTGTCACCATGCACTTTCCTCTGGCAGTTGATTTTGACTGAATTTTGAGAACCTGAGAATACAATGGCGAACACCACTATGAACACTCTGAACAATACCGCTCGATTCCTTGCAACACTGCAGTGGGTTCTCGCCGTTTTCGCATTAATCCAGCCCCTCGAATCGCAAGCAGCCAAACTGACGCTCGTCGCGGGAGGCGGTACGAGCACCGCCGACGGGATCAACGCCACGGAAGCTAAACTGAGCGCGCCCTTCGGCGTGGATTTCGATAAGGCAGGCAACCTGTATTTCGTGGAATTGAACGGCTATCGTGTCGGCCGAGTGGACCTGCGCGGTCGCTTCACAACGGTTGCTGGCACTGGGACGAAAGGGGACATGGGCGACGGTGGCCCGGCGTTGAAAGCCCAGTTTAATGGCATTCACAATCTTGCGGTTGCATCCGGCGACGACATTCTTGTTGCAGACACTTGGAACAGCCGCATTCGCAAAATCGAAGCGAAAACGAAGCAGGTTTCGACCATCGCGGGCACCGGTGAGCGAGGATTTAGCGGCGATGGCGGTCCAGCCACGCAGGCTAAGTTCGGTAACATTTACTGTGCGTCGCTTGATCCAAAAGCGGAAAACCTGTACCTGGCCGACCTCGACAACCGTCGTATTCGCGCAATCAATTTGAAAACGGGCGTCGTCAGGACGGTTGCGGGCAATGGTGGAAAGGGCGTGCCCAAAGATGGCGAGATGGCGACAAGCGCGCCGTTGATTGATCCCCGCGCCGTTATCGCCAATGCCCGAGGCGAGGTATACATTCTCGAACGGAGCGGGAACGCGCTCCGTGTCGTGGACCGCGAGGGAAAGATTCGCACGGTCGTGGGCACGGGCGCGAAGGGCGCGAGCGGGGACGGCGGCGATGCGCGCATGGCCACGCTCGACGGCCCGAAGCATCTTTGTTTTGATCTCCAGGGCAACGTCATCATTGCGGATACTGAAAATCACCTGATCCGAAAATATCTTCCTGCCGAGGGGAAAATCGTTCGTGTCGCGGGGAATGGGAAGAAAGGAATGAAGGGTCTGAACGGCCCGCCAGAAGAGGCCGAGTTGAATCAGCCGCACGGTGTCACAGTGCATCGCGACGGCAGGCTCTATATCGCCGACAGCAGCAATGATCGCGTGCTGAGAATCGAAGAATGAAACCAATTTTCTTGCTTACTCTCGCGGTCTCGTTGCAAGGCGCCGATTTCCCGGTTCCCTACAACTCGGAACGTTCCACCGAACCGCTCATGCCCGCCGAGGAGGCAGCGCACGGGATGGCCATGCCGACCGGATTCCGATGCACGGTGTTTGCCAGCGAGCCGGACGTGCAGAATCCCATCGCGATGGCTTGGGATCCTAAAGGCCGCATGTGGATCGCTGAGAACTACACGTATGCTGGGGGCTCTCAACATTTCGACCTCGGACTGCGCGACCGTGTAATCATTCTCGAAGACAAAGACAACGATGGCCGGGCGGAGTCGCGCAAGGTGTTCACCGATGGCGTGCAAATGCTCACCAGCGTGGAGATCGGACGCGGGGGAGTATGGCTGATGTGCCCACCGCAGTTACTCTTTGTTCCAGATAGAAACGCAGATGATGTGCCGGATGGTCCGGCGGAGGTCGTGCTCGATGGCTTCACCGTTGCGGAGGCCAACTACCATAACTTCGCCAATGGTTTGCGTTGGGGGCCGGAGGGTTGGCTATACGGTCGCTGTGGGCACTCTTGCCCCGGGCGGCTGGGTGTGCCGGGCACGCCGAATGAGATGCGTGTGCCAATCCAAGGTGGGCTTTGGCGGTATCATCCCGAGCGTAAACTTCTGGAGGTGCTCACCTATGGCACCACGAATCCCTGGGGACATGATTGGGACGCGAATGGCGAGTGCTTTTTCATTAACACCGTCACCGGGCATCTCTGGCATCTGATCCCAGGCTCGCATCTGAAGGACTCAAATCCGTCGCCAAACGCGGCGATCTATGACCGGCTCGATACCATCGCGGATCACTCCCACTTCGACGCGGCCGGCGGCTGGAAGAAGTCGAAGGAGCTGACCTCGGATGCGTATGGCGGCGGACACGCGCACATCGGCATGATGATCTACCAGGGCGACGCGTGGCCCGAGTCGTATCGAGGTCAGCTTTTTACCCTCAACATGCATGGGCGGCGCACGAACGTGGAGCGGTTGGAGCGGCTGGGCTGCGGCTATGTGGGGCGTCATCAGCCGGATTTGTTCCAGGCTGTTGATCCCTATTTTCGAGGTCTCGAGATCAGCACCGGGCCGGATGGCAACGCGTTCATCATCGACTGGAGCGATATCGGCGAATGCCACGAGTTCACCGGTGTGCATCGCACGAGCGGACGCGTGTTCAAGATCAGCCACGGCGATCCGCGGCCACTGAAGCCAATGCTCACACCGCATTGCCTGATGGGCACGGGCCGGTTGCCGATGTTGTGGAAGCAGTATCAGGAAGGGAAAACCACGCGGACGATGCTGCGTGAGTTGCTCGCGGACAAGGACGAACACGTTCGCGTCTGGGCCATTCGTTTGATCACGGATTTCTGGCCGTTGGATACTATTGTCGGTCCGCGAGCTACGACGGTCTATCCCGACGACGCGGAGTCGCTCGTGGTTTTCGAACGGATGGCTCGTGAAGATCCATCGGGCCTGGTGCGACTCGCGCTGGCTTCGACGTTACAGCGTTTGCCATTGCAAAAACGTCAAGCGCTTGCCATCGCGCTTGTGTCCCATCGCGAGGATGTGAGTGACGGTCAGATGCCTGCGATGATTTGGTTCGGAGTGCATCCACTCGCCGATGAGCACGCCAAGGCGCTGGTGAGCATCGCAACCGCGAGTGAGTGGCCGGATCTATATCGGTGGACGTCGCGACGATTGATCGAATTAACCACGCTGGATCGCGAGATTGTTGAGGCCCGCGATTCGCTTCTGACGGAGAGCCGCAATCCCACGACCCCTCAGGAGTGTCGCACGTCGGTCCTTCGCGGCTTGTCGGAAGGACTCAAAGGCGTGCGCAAGGCGGATGCGCCTCAAAGTTGGGAGTTGTTTGCGAAGAGCTTCAACGACGAACACAGCGGGAAGATCAATGAACTGCGCACCGTCTTCGGCGACGGCCGGGCACTCGATGAAATCAAACGGTTGGTGTTGGATCCCAAGGCCGATGTCCGGATGCGGCAAACCGGGCTCAAGACCCTCATCGACAACCGACCCGCTGATCTCCAAAGGATATGTGAGACCGCGTTGGAGACGCGCGAACTTGATGTCACGGCCGTGCGCGGTCTCGCGTTGTTCGGCGATGTTGCCATTGCAGAGAGAATTCTGAAACGGTACCGCACCCTGTCGGCGTCCGCACGCCCCGCGGCGATCGACACGCTGACTTCGAGGGGCGCGTTTGCCTCGCAGCTGCTCAAAGAGATCGCCGCTGGCAAGATTGCACGCGCCGATCTTGCAACGTTCCACGCCCGACAGATCCAGGGGTTCAACGATGTGGCGCTGTCCAAGCAACTGAGAGCAGCCTGGGGCGACTTGCACGAATCGGCGGCGGATAAAGTAAAATTGATCCAGGATCTGAAAACGACGCTCAACCGTGATGAACTTGCGAAAGCCAGTCTCGGCAAGGGCCGCGAGCTCTTCCAGAGTGCCTGCGCGGCCTGCCACACGCTCTACGGCGAAGGCGCGAAGATCGGGCCCGACCTCACCGGCTCCGGGCGCGCGAACCTGGATTACCTGCTGGAGAACATCGTCGAGCCGAGTGCGGTGGTGAGCGTCGAGTACCGCAACAGCACGGTGACGTTGGCGGATGGCCGGGTGCTCGCCGGCCTCATGACCGCCCGTACGAAGCGCACGCTCTCGCTACGCACGTTGACCGAGGAGCATACCGTGGAGCTGAGCGAGGTGGTAAAGGAAGACGTGTCACCGTTGTCGATGATGCCGGAGGGTTTGTTGCTGGCGCTTCAACTGGAGCAGGTGCGGGATTTGATCGCTTACCTGATGCATCCGGTGCAAGTGCCCCTGCTGAAGTGAACCGAGTGGTTACCCGATGGCAATTCTTCTCGGCTTATCGTTGACGTTTCATCCGCTCCCCTGCTCAATTAGAACATGCCCATTATCACCAGTTCAAAATCCAAGATCTCGTACGATGTGATTGTTGTTGGGTCCGGCGCGGCCGGGAGCCAGACCGCTTACACGCTGACCATGGGCGGTGCGAAAGTCCTCATGCTCGAAGCGGGCCGTGATTATGATCCGGTTAAAGAAACACCGATGTTTCAGACAAACGCTCAGGCGCCCTTGGCTGCAAGCAATACACCGGACAAACATTTCGGTTTTCACGATGCAACGGTGGATGGTGGGTGGCGTGTGCCCAACGAGCCGTATTATGTTAAGCGAGCCGGTCAATCTGGATGGCAGGAAGGAACCGATTGGATAGCGCCCGGCTCCAATCAAAACTGGATGTGGTGGCGGTCGCGCATGCTCGGAGGTCGAACGAACCACTGGGGTCGCATCTCACTTCGCATGGGGCCTTATGATTTTAAGCCGCGTTCGCGCGACGGACTGGGTCTCGACTGGCCGATTAACTACAGCGATCTGGCGCCTTACTACGACAAAGTTGAGCTGCTTATCGGCGTTTACGGATCCAACGAAGGAATGGAGAATACCCCGGATTCCTCACCCGGGACGTTGTTGGAGCCCCCGAAGCCCCATGCACATGAACTGTACTCGAAGAAAATGTGTGCGTCGCTTGGGATACCGTTCATGCCAATCCATCGAGCGGTGTTATCCGTGAAGCAGGATCACGTAAACGCGCCCGCGAAACTTCACCCTGGCAATGAACGGGCTCAAAAGATTATCGCCAAACACATGCAACTTCGTGCCGCTTGCTTTTGGGCGACGCCCTGTGGACGGGGTTGTTCGACGCGGGCGAATTATCAGTCGACCACCGTGCATCTTCCCCCGGCCCTGGAAACGGGCAATCTCGACATTGTGCCCAACGCGATGGTGCGTGAGGTGACTACCAACGGGGCAGGCAAGGCGACGGGTATTATTTATATCGATAAGATCAGTGGTCAGGAAGTGTCCGCGAAAGGGCGAATTATTGTGTTGGCGGCAAGTGGGTGCGAATCGGCTCGGATACTTCTCAATTCCCAATCGAAGTTGTTTCCGAATGGACTTGGCAATTCCAGCGGAAAGGTTGGGCGATATTTGATGGATACGGTTGGCGCTTCAGTTTCTGGACAGATTCCCGCCCTGGAAAACCTTCCGCCACACAATACCGATGGTGCGGGAACCCACTACTATGCGCCCTGGTGGCTTTATAAGGAACAATTGGCCGGCAAACTTAACTTTGCCCGGGGCTATCACATTGAGCCGGGGGGGGGACGCGACATGCCCGGAATGGGCATTGCCGAAGACGTTGCCAAGATCACCGGGGGCGGCTATGGCAAGAAATTCAAAGAGGATATGCGCCGCTATTACGGATCGTTTGTGAACTACGACGGGCGCGGGGAAATGATTCCGAATGAAAACAGCTACTGTGAAATCGATCCGGAGCGGAAGGACAAATGGGGCATCCCCGTTCTACGATTCCATTTTCAATGGTCTGACCACGAAATCAATCAGGCCGCTCACATGCACAAGACTTTCAAAGACATGATCGGGGCCATGGGGGGGCGGGTGACAAGTGTGGTTGAAACTGATGGACGCAAGGCGATCTATCCGCCGGGTGCGATCATTCACGAGGTCGGTACGACATGTATTGGCGCAGATCCGAAGAATTCAGTGCTCAATTTGTGGTGCCAAGCATGGGATGTAAACAATCTGTACGTCACCGATGGAGGGCCCTTTGTCTCAAACGCCGACAAGAATCCTACTCTCTCAATCATGGCTCTGGCCTGGCGTTCGGCGGATCACATGTTGGATGAATTGAAGAAGGGGAATATCTGATTGGTTTGGGAGGAATGACTTATGAATCTTGAATCTGGAAAACTCGATCGCCGCGAAGCGATTCGAATGGTGTTTGCTGCTGCAGCCACGATTTCGGTTTTGAACCAACAATCTTTCGGCGCCACACCCTTGCCCGCACAACCGTATGGCACCGACGCGTTGCTGAGAAAAGACTACAAGCCCGGGGATTTTTGGCCGCTCACGCTAAGCGACGAACAGAAGGTCACGACCCGCGCACTCGCGGATCTGATCCTTCCAGAAGACGACACCTCCGTCGCTGCCAGCAAGGTGGGCGTCGTGGATTTCATTGATGAATGGATTAGCGCTCCGTACGAATTGCAACAAACGGATCGCAAACGAGTTTTGGATGGCTTGAGATGGCTCGAAGCTGAATCAAGAAAGAGGTTTTTGAAGACGTTTGCCGATCTGAATAGGACCGATCAATCGTCGATCGCTGATGATATCTGCAATCTGGGAAGCGCGCGGTCTGAGTTCAAGATTCCCGCGGAATTCTTTGCGGCATTTCGCAACCTGACCGCCGGTGGATATTATGCGACACAGAAAGGATGGAAGGACATTGGCTATGTCGGCAACGTTGTCTTATTTCAATTTCCAGGACCTCCAAGAACGGTCCTCGAGAAACTGGGTTTGGAAAAGAATTAGACCGCCCAATGTCATCGAAAGCTTCCACTCTTTGGGACGTATCCTAGAAGAAAAAGTTTCTCACAGGGTTACTGGTTAAAGGGACAAAAAAGGCAGTCTTCGGGTAAACGTGAAGAGGGCAGGTCTGAGCAGGAGCTTTCAATTCAAAAGAACTGCCGTCCGAGAACTGGACAAAGGGGTGGAAAATGTTGCAGGGTGCAGTCATGCGATTTCCCCTTCTCTCCCTCACAGCTATTTTGATTTCCACGGCGCTTCAGGCGGAAAGCCCCCGACCGCTTTTTGATGGGAAGACGTTTGCCGGCTGGGAAGGCGATACTCGCAGGATTTGGCGGATCGAGAACGGGATGCTTGCTGCCGGCAACCTCAACGAAAAAGTCCCCTACAACGATTTTCTGGCGACAACCCAGCAGTTCACCAATTTTATCATTAAGCTTAAGTTTCGTCTGACGGGCACCGAAGGTTTTGTAAATTCGGGCGTCCAGCTTCGGAGCCAACGCATCCCCAATGACCACGAAATGATAGGCTATCAGGCGGACATTGGAGAGGGTTGGTACGGATGTCTTTATGACGAATCACGACGGAACAAGGTGATGGCCAGACCGGATGAGGCGGTGGTGAAGAATACGGTGAAGCCGGGGGATTGGAACGACTACGAAATCCGGTGCGTGGGCCGCAGGATAGTTCTCAAGATAAACGACGTTCAGATGGTTGATTACACTGAAGCGGACGAGAAAATCCCCCAGTTCGGCTACATCGGCCTTCAGGTTCATGGGGGTGGAAAGACGGAGGTCCGGTTCAAGGACATTACGATCGAGAAATTGTCCGAGTAGATTGAATCCTGCGGGACGGTTCAAAGAGGCTCGACCTGACCCGGTGTCAGATTTCGATGTTGTTCGAGGTATGGAATCCGGACTATGGACTTGGTGGTGGGTTGATACGGTAGCGGAGGTAATCGCGAGATACCCCGAGAAGTCTGGCCGCGGCCGAAACGTTGCCACTCGTTTGCTCAAGACCGTGTTGGATGAGTCGGAGGATGGCATCTTCGAGCGAAAATCCGGTCTCCGGAAATCGAAAATTTGGATTGAACCAATCGGCGGTTGTTGCGGGATTGGGTTGGGGAGTCAGAGCGTCTGAACTGGGGTTCGGAAGCTCCGTGAGGGGTTTTCCTCCGACGCCCATTAGCTGGTCGAAGTGCAGCTCCAGATTGTCCTCGAAGACGACCGCTCGTTCAATTTCATGGGCGAGTTCGCGAACATTACCGGGCCACGAATACGAGAGCAGCCGACGGCGGCCAAGCGGAGAGAGGGTGCGTGGGGGCAGGCGATGCCGGCGGCACTGCCTCTGGAGCAGGACCTCGGCGAGCTGAAGGATGTCATTGCCCCGCTCTCGCAACGGCGGAATGACGATTCGGAACAGGTCCAATCGATGAAACAGGTCCTCACGAAACCGTCCCTCAGCAACGAGTTGTCGAAGCTCCCGGTTGGCGGCGCCAATAACCCGTACGTCAACGGGAATCTCGCGGTTTGCGCCGACCCGACGGATCCGACGTTCCTCCAGAACCGTCAGGAGTTTAGCCTGCAAAGAGATTGAGAGGCTCGCGAGTTCATCAAGGAATAACGTTCCTCCAGTTGCCGCTTCAAACAGTCCGATCCGCCCAGACCGGGCATCTGTGAAAGCCCCTTTTTCGTGTCCGAACAATTCCGATTCCGCCAAGGATTCGGGAATGGCGGAGCAGTTCATTTCGACCAGCGGGCCGTAGGCGCGGGGGCCCTGACTATGAATCCAGCGTGCGATCGCGGTTTTTCCGGTTCCGGTTTCGCCTTGAATTAGGACCGGAGCCAGCCCCGTTTGCATGCGCCGGTCCGAGTGCAGGATCCTTTCAAGCTGCACTTGCAGATTGGCGAGGCTGTCTCCGAAGTAGAATGGGTTGTCTGTGGTCTCCTTCTGTCTGTGTTCTTCGACTCGCTCGGTGGCCTTGGTTTTTCGCACCCGGGTCAGAGATAGGGCGAGCGCCTCGGGTTCGAAAGGCTTCGGGAGATAGTCCAAGGCTCCAAGCTTCATTGCGCTCACGGCAGCAGCGATCCCTCCCTCCGCCGTCATGAGTATCACACCAGTGCCATTTCCAAAGGCCTTCTCTGCAAGCAGTTCCGTCCCCTTTCCATCGGGCAAGTTCACGTCGAGTAGCGCAAAATCGAAGCTCAGATCCCGGGCGAGTTGACGGGCTCCCCGCAGGGTGTCCGTTGAGGCGACGTCGGCACCGAGCCGTTCGAGTGTGGCGACGAGGTGTCGCCGCAAGAGCGGTTCATCGTCGAGAACTAGAACGGAAAGACCCGAAAGGGGCGTGGCGGCCATGATCGTACTGTGACCGAGTCTTCGGGCGGGCAAAACCTAAAGTTGCGGCGGTCGATCTTCTATTTCTGTGGTTCAGTGGCAGGCACGGATTCGGTGGTACGCACAGGTTCGGTGGGATCCAGGGGAATGGTCAGGCGGTACGAAGGCGACATGTCGCTGTCGTGCTGAACAAACCGCGTCGTATTGGGATATTCGAAATCAAAGCGGTATTGGTAGGGTATGTACGTTTTTCCAGGCGGCAGCGGAACATATGCTTCAAAGCGTTCCCGCGTAAAAGGCACTGGCTTCATGGGGTACAGCGTGGCGTCGATCACCACGTACGCTTGGACGTTGGTGCTCATCCCGCGGCGGATGGAGTGCCAGCTTGTTTCAAAGTGGTAATTGTTGCTGGGATCCCGGGCAACCCGCCGGGGCGTGAGGTTGGTGAACTCGGTCATGGTGCAACCAGCGAGCATGGCAGTCCCCAACAACATGGAAATCAGACGTCCGTAAGACATATCTTCGGTACCCTCGCACGAGCCTGCAAAAGCCGTCAACGCTGAGCTTTCAGTGAAGTGTTGCCACACGGATTCGCCCGTCCACGTGTCGAATGCCAAATGGATAGATCTAACCCCACTGCCGTTGTCGTGGGGCGCATCCCGAGGTTGTTGGAGATTTTTAGTTCCAAAGGATGGATTCGTCGTGATTTTTGAAAAGAACGTTGACGGCTATTAGGCTGCGGAGGCCAGGACGCTTGCAGAATTGACCCCGGCCTTTGAAGCGAGCTTCCAACTGTCCA